>JAJYRV010000256.1 GCA_021793935.1 Actinomycetes bacterium
TTCCGGGAATCGGCCCATAAGTGCGTGTCACCTGCTAGATTGTTGACCGATTCCGGATCGCTAGGCGCTAGGGGGCCCTGAGTGTCAGAGACGACGATGGTGAAACGGCCGGAGGATGCGCGGCTGGGCGTGGGGCAGAGCTTCGCGTTCGGTTTCCAACACGTGCTCACGCTGTACGGCGGCGCGATCGCGCCGCCGCTGATCATCGGCGCGGCCGCGGGCCTGGACGCCGCCGGAATCGCCATCCTGCTCGCCGGGGCGATGTTCGTCGGCGGGCTCGGCACGATGCTGCAATCGTGGGGGCTCCCCTTCTTCGGCTCCCAGCTGCCGCTCGTGCAGGGGGTGTCCTTCTCCGGGGTCGCCTCCATGCTCGTGATCGTCCAGGGTGGAGGCGGCCTGCCCGAGGTGTTCGGCGCGGTGCTCATCGCGAGCGTCGTCGCCCTCCTCGCCGTACCGTTCTTCGCCCAGATCCTCAAATTCTTCCCGCCGATCGTCACCGGGGTCGTCATCACGACGATCGGCCTGAGCCTCATGCCCGTCGGGGCGGACTGGGCGGCGGGAGGCGCCGCCTTGGAGGGGACGGCCGACTACGCCTCGGTGGAGAACCTGCTCCTCGCCGCGGGCACGCTGCTCGTGGTCCTCATCCTCTCGAAATCCGGGATAGCGATCCTTTCCCGGTTGGCGATCCTGCTAGCGATCATCATCGGCACCGCGGCCGCCGCGATTCTCGGGATCGCCGACCTCTCCGGCGTGATGACCGGCGACCTCGTCGCCGCGCCCAAACCGTTCGCGTTCGGCGCGCCGACCTTCGCCGTCGGGGCGATCCTCTCCCTCGTCATCGTCAACCTCGTCAATATGACCGAGGCGACGGCGGACATGCTCGCCGTGGGAGAGGTCGTCGGGACGAAGGTCGGCCGGAAACGGATCGCCGACGGGCTGCGCTCCGACATGGTCTCCTCCGTCGTCGCGCCGGTGTTCAACACCTTCACCCAGGCCTCGTTCTCCCAGAACGTCGGGCTCGTTGCCATCACCGGGGTGCGCTCGAGGTTCGTCGTCACCGCCGGCGGGTTCATCCTCGTCGTCATGGGATTCCTCCCGCCGCTGGGCCGGTTGATCGCCGCGATCCCGGACCCCGTGCTCGGCGGCGCCGGGCTCGTGCTGTTCGGTTCGGTGGCCGCAGCGGGCATCCGCATCCTCGGCAAGGTCCGGTACACGGGAAACATGAACATCGTCATCGTCGCCGCCTCGCTCGGCTTCGGGCTGCTGCCCGTGGTCTCCCCGGAGATCTACGCGCAGATGCCGAGCTGGTTCCAGGTGATCTTCGGCTCGGGAATCTGCTCGGCGACCCTCATGGCGATCGTGCTCAACGTCGTGTTCAACCACTGGCAGATCGGGAAGGCCAAGGATGCGGCACCGCCGGCGGAGGCCTACCTGCGGGTGGTGTCGAAGAAGCACCTGGCTCGGTTCGAGGAGGGGGACACCATCGTCGACGGCCGGGTCGTGGACGCGGATGGCAACGAGGTGCCCGCGGTGGATCACCACCTGTACCGCGACCTCATCGCGAGGATCGAGGCGGGGGAGATCACCGACCCCGAGGAGTTGGAACGGGAGCTCGATTAGCCAAGGAGGCCCGTGGCCCGCGCCTGGTGCCGGGCGATGAGCGCCTCGGTATCGAGGCCCACGACCCTCCCGTCGATCACGCGCCACTGCCCGGCCACGAGCACCCGGTCCGCTTTCTCCGCGCCGCACAGCAGTAGCGCCGTGAGCGGGTCGTGAGATCCGGAGAACGCGAGCCCCTCGGGTTTGAACAACGCGAGATCGGCTTCCTTGCCCGCCGCGAGCACGCCGATATCCTCGCGCCCGAGCGCCGCGGCGGAGCCGCGGGTCGCCCAGTTCCACGCCCGATCGGCGGTCACCCGCTCCGCCCCGTAGCGCGGGCCATGGAGCAGGAGGGCTTGGCGCACCTCGCGGATCATGTTCGAGGAGTCGTTCGAGGCGGACCCGTCGACGCCGAGCCCGATGGGTGCGCCGGCGTCCTCGAGTTCCACCGCCCGGGCGATTCCCGAGCCGAGGCGCATGTTGGAGCTCGGGCAGTGGGTGACGGCGGTGCCCGCCGCGCCGAGGCGGGCCACCTCCTCGTCGTCGAAATGGATCCCGTGGGCGAGCCACGTGCGATCCGAGAGCCAGCCCACGGATTCGAGGTAGTCCACGGTGCGCAACCCGAACCGGTCGAGGCAGTAGTCCTCCTCATCGAGGGTTTCGGCGAGGTGGGTGTGGAGCCGGACGTCGAGTTCGGCGGCGAGATCGGCGGTGGCGGCCATGAGCTCCCGGGAGACGGAGAACGGTGAGCACGGGGCGAACGCGATCTGGACCATCGCGCCCGCGCCGCGCTCGTGGTGGGCCTCGACCAGGCGGCGGGAGTCGGCGAGGATCGCGCGGGGATCCTGCACCACCCGCTGCGGGGGAAGACCGCCGTCCTCCACCCCGAGGCTCATTGACCCGCGGGTGAGCACCGCCCGCATCCCCAGATGCCTCGCGACCGCCACCTGCGTATCAATGGTGACGTTCGCGCCGTCGGGAAATACGTAGTGATGATCGGAGGTGGTCGTGCACCCGGATTGCAGCAGTTCCGCCATCGCCAGGGTGGTGGCGAGTTCGAGTGCCTCCTCATCGATCCGGGCCCAGACCGGGTAGAGGTTGACGAGCCAGTCGAACAGTTTGCTGCTCGCCACCGGCGGCCATGCGCGCGTGAGGGTCTGATAGAAGTGGTGGTGGGTGTTGATCAACCCGGGCGTGAGGACGTGGGCGGAGGCGTCGAAAACCTCGTCGACCTCCGAGGCCGGGCGGGCGCCGGCGGGAACGAGTTCGACGATCTTCGTGCCCTCGATGACGAGGCCACCGCGCGCGTCGCCAGCCGCGTGCACGGCGAGGGGATTCTTCAACCAGATGCTCATCGATGCTGCCTCTCTTGGCGGCACCTGCTGGGGCTCGTGCCGCCAGCTCAGGTTTTTCGGCGTCTGCTGCTCCGCCGGTGTGGGCGCCACAGTAGCAGATGAACTGGGCACCGGCGCGCGCGAGAAATCGTTAGGGGGATCGGGGGCTTTCCGCTACGCTCTTGTGCGGGAAGGGGATACATGGCGCACGGTGCAACGATAGAAATACGAGACCTGTCGAAACGGTTCGGACGCAAAGGCGACCCCAAGTCCGTGCAGGCGGTCAAGGACCTTTCGTTCACGGCGCAGCCCGGTCGGGTGATGGGCTTCCTCGGCCCGAACGGTTCCGGGAAGACGACAACGTTGTCGATGCTCCTGGGCCTCGTCCACGCCGATGCCGGCACGGCGACCCTCGACGGCGTCGCCTACCCAACCCTGGAGCGGCCCGCGCTCGACATCGGCTCCGCCCTGAGCGCCGCGTTCCATCCCGGTCACACCGGGCGCGCCCACCTCGACATCCTCCGCCGCGGGATCGGGCTGCCGAAGAAGAGCGTTGACGACGCCCTCGACCTCGTGGGAATGACGAAGGACGCGAACCGCAAGACCGGTGGCTATTCGCTAGGAATGCGCCAACGACTCGCGCTGGCCGCCGCGCTCCTGGGCGACCCCGGCACGCTGGTCCTCGACGAACCCGCGAACGGGCTCGATCCGGAGGGGATCCGCTGGATGCGGCTGTTCTTGCGCCACCTCGCCTCGGAGGGGCGCACTGTTCTCCTCTCCTCGCACCTGCTCAGCGAGGTGCAGCAGACCGTGGACGATCTCGTCGTGATCCGGCGCGGGGAACTCGCCTTCGCCGGTACCCCCGAGGAGCTGGAAACGGAAACGGAAGTGGCCGTGGAAAGCGCGGATAACGCCGCCCTCGCCGCGGCGCTGGAGCGCGCGGGCGGGTCGGTGCGCGGCCAGCACACCGAACGCATGCGGATCACCGGCATCGACCCGGAAGGGATCGGCGAAGTGGCCCTCACGGCAGGAGTCGCGCTGAAACACCTCGCTCAGGAACGCGC
>JAJYRV010000257.1 GCA_021793935.1 Actinomycetes bacterium
GTCGGTGCTCAGCAGCACGCCGAGCCCGCCGCCGGCGGTGGTGCCGTGGGCGGCGGCGACGACAGGTTTAGCCGATTCCACCAGGGCGCGCAGCCCGCTGTTGATCTCCTGAGCGAGGGCGGTGATCGCCTCCCCGCGCTCGGCCATCGCGTACATCGCTTTGACGTCGCCCCCAGCGCAGAACGCGGGGCCTTCGCCGCCGATGATGATCGCCTTGACCTCGTCGTTGCTCACCGCTTCCTTCGCGGCGCGGGCCCACGATTTCGCCATGTCGGAATCGAGGGAGTTGAGCGCCTGGGGCCGGTTGAGAGTGATGGTGCCGACGTGGCCGTCGACGCTGAAAAGAACCGAACTCATGGATGAATCATCGCACGGACTAGGCGATCTGTTCAGCAGCCTCCGAGGGCGGTGCCATCAAGAACTCCGGCGCGTGGAAACCCGCCTCGGCAAACGCACCCGTGACGGCGGCCGTCACCTCGGGGGCCGTACCCGCCGGGATGAGGGCGATCGCCGACCCGCCGAACCCGCCGCCGGTCATCCGCGCCCCGAGCGCCCCGGCGCCCAGCGCGGCGTTGACTGCGGTGTCGAGTTCGGGGCAGGACACCTCGTAATCCACCCGCAGCGATTCGTGCGACTCGTTCATCAGCGCACCGGCGTGCGGCATATCGCCCGCCTCGAGGGCGGTAACGAAATCGCGCACCCGCTGGATCTCGGTGACGACGTGGCGCACCCGGCGCCGGGGAAGTGCGCCGGGAAGTGCGGCGAGCGCGGCGGGCAGGTCCGTCACGTCTCGCAGCGAGTCGACGCCCAGCGCGTTCGCCGCCTCCTCACACATGGCCCGGCGCGCGGCATACTGCCCGTCGACGAGCGCGTGCGGAGCCTTCGTGTCGATGACGAGCAGCTCCAGGCCGCGGTCGGCGAGGTCGAAGGGGACCCCTTGCAGCTCTCCGGACTGGGTGTCAAAGAGCAGCGCCTGGCCCGCGTGGGCGAACAGCGAGGCGTGCTGATCCATCCCGCCGGTGTTCGCCCCGGCGATCTCGTTCTCCGCCCGGATGCACGCCGCCGCGAGGGCAGTGCGGGGGATGTCCGCCCTGCTCGTGAGCGCGATCGCCGTCGCGCACTCCAGCGCCGCCGAGGAGCTCAACCCCGCGCCGTAGGGAACGCGCGATTCCACCGCAGCGTCGAACCCCGCCGCCGGATGCCCGGCTTGCTCCAGCGCCCACGCGACGCCGACGACGTACGCGGCCCACGTATCCAACCCGCCCGGGCGGATCTCATCCAAGGAGCCCGTCCACGGCTGTTCCTCCCGCGCCGATCGCACCCGCGCTTGCCGGTCCGCTCGGGGAGCGAAGGCGACGTAAGTGCGGTGAGGAAGGGCGATGGGCAACACCAGGCCGCCGTTGTAATCCACGTGCTCGCCGATGATGTTCACCCGGCCTGGGGCGGCCCACACACCCGCGGGCGGGTAACCGTACGTCTCCTCGAACAGCGCCGAGGCGCGCGCGGCGCCCTCAGCGTCGGTCCAGGGCTGCACCCATGTCGTCATTCGTCGTCCTTAATCTCCGCGAGCCGGTCGGCGATCCGTTCTGGCGAGGTATCGGAGATCCAGGCTCCCATACCGGATTCGGAACCGGCGAGGTACTTGAGTTTGCCCGGGGCGCGCAGGAGGGAGAAGAACTGCAGGTGCAACCGCAGGTCGTCTCGGCCGTCACGCACCGGTGCTTGGTGGAAACCGGAAATGTAGGGCAGCGGGATCGGCGCACCGGAGTCGTCCACGAAGAAACGCTCCAACCGGCGCAGCAGCCGCAGGTACAGCGCGGCGAAGTCCTCCCGCTCCTCCTCGGTGAGGGCGGGCAGGTCGGGCACGTCGCGCAGCGGGGCCACGTGCACCTCCACGGGCCAGCGCGCGGCCGCGGGAACGTAGGCCGCCCAGTGCTCGGTGCGGGCAACCACGCGGCGCCCGGAGGCGAGTTCGGCCTCGAGGATGTCCCCCAGGAGATTGCCGCCGGTGCGCTCGCGGTGGGCGCGGGCCTGGGTGAGCATCTGCTCCGTGCGCGGGGTGAGGTACGGGTAGGCGTAGATCTGCCCGTGCGGGTGGTGCAGGGTCACCCCGATCTCTTCGCCCCGGTTCTCGAAGATGAAGACCTGCTCGATCCCCTCCAGCGTCGAGAGTTCCCGGGTCCGGTCGGTCCACGCCTCGACGATCGTGCGCATCCGCGTCTGCGACACACCGGAGAGCGACATCTGTGGATCGGGGGAGAAGCAGATCACCTCGCAGCGCCCCGCCGCCGGGCGGGTGGGCCAGAGCGGATTGTCATCCACGTACGATTCGCCCACCGCTTGCCCGGGCACGTGCATGAGGGAGGGGAAGCGGTTCTCGAACACGACGACGTCGTAGTCGACGTCGGGGATCTCCCCGTCGGCGTATTCGGAGTCGGGGTTCGCTGGGGCGAGCGGGTTGGAGCCCGGGCCGGGCAGGAAGGTCCGGTTCATCCGGTGGGTCGCCATCGGGATCCATTCGCCCGTGAGCGGGTCGCGCCGCATCTGCGGGCCGGTGACGGGCAGGGCCGTGCCATCCGGGCCCGGGATCGGCGCGAAGCGGTCGGCGAGCGGGCGGGGATCGTCGAGCCGCCGGGTCGCCTCGCCGGTGGAGTACGGCGGGGTGTCGTCGAAGTAGAAGAATTCCCGGCCATCGGCGAGGCGGGTGGCGGTGCGGCGAATCAAAGACATATGCACAGAATAGTACAAAACTGAACAGGGCGGGATGGGCGCTAGGGTGGAAACATGTGGTTAGGCGTAACGGTGGCGATTCCCCAGCCGTACCGGTCCGCGCTTGCGAAGGCGCGGGTGAATTCGGGGGACCCGCTCGCGGAAACAATCCCGCCGCACGTCACGCTCGTGCCGCCGACGGAGGTCGAGGGCGAACTGCTGCCCGACGTGCAACTCGCGCTGGAGCGGGTCGCGGCGGAACAAAGCCCGTTCACGATGACCCTCACCGGCACGGGAACCTTCCGGCCGGTCTCGCCGGTGGTCTACGTCGCCCTGCGCCGCGGCTGGGATGAGTGTGTGGCGCTGCAAGAGCGGATCAACGACGGCGTGCTCGCGCAGGAACTGCAGTTCCCGTATCACCCGCACGTGACGATCGCCCACCACCTCGAGGATGCTCAGTTGGATCGCGCGCAGGAGGAGATGAAGGACTTCCGCGCCGAATTCACCGTTTCAGCGATCGATTTGTTTGAACACGAGGGGGAGATGTGGCGTAAAGTCCAGAGCTTCCACCTTCAGGGATAGAGCAGAAAGGCGAGAATCGGTTGTGGAGAAACTCAAAGGATTCGTAACCTCGGCGAGCCAGTGGTGGGCGCGCCAACGCGTAGCCCGGGCCCTCAAGCGCTATTCCACGGGGATGGGCGGGCAGCTCTCGGGCGGGATCGCCCTCACCGGACTACTCTCCGTCGCCGCCGCCCTGACGATCGCGCTCACCGCGATGGTCGGGGTCTTCCGCCGCAACCCGGAGTTCCGCGACGCCGTCTTCACTCAGATCGATAACCTTCTTCCCGGCGTCATCGACACCGGGGATGGGCAGGGGATCGATCCGAACAACCTCGGCTCGGATGTCGGCTGGAGCATCACCGGGATCATCGCGGTGCTCGTGCTCCTCAACACCGCGACCCGGGTGATGAAATCCCTGCGCACCTCGCTGCGGTCGATGTTCGGTCTGCACAACGCGGCCGAGAACTTCGCGATCAGCAAACTTCGCGACCTCGGGGCGTTCTTCGGCCTCGCCGTCTCCGTGCTCGTGACCTCGCTACTCTCCGTTGGCGGCCGGGCGGCCTTCGACTGGATCCAGGAGACGATCGGGCACTGGGGGATCATCCCCGATACGCGGTTCGTGCTGCAGGGGATGACCATCCTCATCGGCCTCATCGTCGATGCGAGTGTGCTCATGCTGCTCTTCCGCGGGCTCGCCGGCGCCCGGGTGCCGTGGCCG
>JAJYRV010000258.1 GCA_021793935.1 Actinomycetes bacterium
TCCGATCTACCGAAGATGGTCTCCCACGTGTCTGAAGCCAGCCAGCCCCGGCGCGCCACTGCGGTCAGCCCTTCACCCCGGCGCTCGCGATACCTTGCACGAAGTAGCGTTGCCCGAGGAGGAAGATCAACGCGATCGGAAGCACCGAGATCACTGAACCGGTCATGATCAGGGCATGCTCGGCGTCGTATTGGGAGACGAAGGATTTCAGACCGATTTGAACCGTCCAGATCGCTCGGTCGCGCAGGTAGATCAGCGGCCCGAGGTAGTCGTTCCACGTGTTGACGAACGTCAGCAAGGTCAATGTTGCCACGGCCGGCCCGGAGAGGGGAAGCACGATCCGGCGCCAGATGGAGTACTCCGAGAGCCCGTCGATCCGGGCCGCCTCGGAGAGTTCTTCCGGGATCGATTCGTAGTACTGCTTCATGAGGAACACCCCGAAGGCACCGAAGGCCTGCAGCGCGACGATCGACCACAGCGTGTTCGACAGGCCCGCGCGGGAGAGCATGATGAACTGGGGGATCATGTACGCCTGCCACGGCACGGCGATGGTGCCGACGTAGGCGAGGAAGAGCCAGTCCCGGCCCGGGAAGCGCATCTTGGCGAACCCGTAGGCGGCGAAACTGCCCGTGAGCACTTGCAGGGTGGTGACGACGACGGAGAGGAACAGCGTGTTCTTAATCCACGTCGTCATGTCGGATTTGGCCCAGATGTCGAGGTAGTTGCGCCACATCACCGGGTCCGGCACCCACTGCACGGGCACGGTGAAGACCTGGTTGTTCATCTTCAGCGAGGAGATGACCATCCACACGAACGGGAGCATGATCGCGGCGGAAGCAATGATCAGCGCGGCATACAGGAGCGCCATTCCTGCCCGGCGCTTGCCGCGGCCGCGATCGGGGCGGTATTCGAGCGGCGTCTGCGCATCCGAGGGTCGATCTAAGGTCAGGGTGCCCATTAGTTTTCCCTTCGCTTGTTCACGAGGAATTGGAAGATCGTGAAGAGGATGCAGATGAGGAACAGCACGATCGAGACCGCCGAGGCGTATCCGAAGTTGTTCTCCTCGAAGCCTTTTCGATAGATGTACTGGGCGAGCACCATCGTCGAGGTTCCCGGCCCGCCGTCGGTCATCACGAGGATGAGGTCGAGGATCTTGAAACTCTCGATCGTCAACATCACGGTGACGAAGAAGGTCGTCGGGCGCAGGCCCGGAAGGGTGACGTTCCAGAACCGGTGGACGGCGTTCGCGCCGTCCACCCGCGCGGCTTCGTAGATCTCTTCGGGGATCGCCTGCAGGCCCGCGAGGAACAGCAGCATGTAGTAGCCCATGTACCGCCACGTGCCCACGATGATGATCGCCGGCATCGCCCACGTCGTCGAGGAGGTCCACCCCGGGGGGTCGGTCATGCCGAGCCACATGAGGAACTGGTTGATCGGCCCGGACTTCGCCGAGAAGAGCATGTTCCACACCGCCGCGATCGCGACGATGGAGGTGATGTAGGGGAAGAACGCGACCGTGCGGAAGAACTGCACCCCACGCATCTTGCGGTTGAGCAGCAGCGCGAGGCCGAGCGAGGCGGCGAGGGTGAGCGGGATGTGGAAGATCGCGTAGTAGATGGTGTTCCACAGGACCTTGTGGAACGTTTTGTCCCGCAGGAGATCGGCGTAGTTCTCCAGGCCCACCCATTCGGCTTTACCGAACGCGTTCCACGAGGTGAACCCGAGGTAGAACAGGATGACCACGGGCACGAGCGTCAGCAGCGCGAAGCCGATGAAGTTCGGCAGGATGAAGGACCATCCCGTGAGGGTGTTTCGCAGCTTTAGGCGGGAGCCGGGACGGCGCGTCTTGCGTGGCCGGGTCGTTACCGAAGTTGTGGTCATCTTTCGTCCAAGTGGTCTGGCCGCTGCGCCAGCACGCGGGGGTGCTGGCGCAGCGAACGTAACGTTACTTGTTCAGCACTTCTGCCTGGGCACGCTCCATCGCCTCAGCGATCCCCTCTTCGGGGCTCACGCTTTCGGACAGGATGGCGGAGTGCGCGTCGCTGAGAATGTTCTGCAGCGCGGCAGTGTTCTCGTCGACGACGTTCTCGGGGAGCACTTCGCTGGTGGTGAAGGTGAACCGCGAGAGGTCGTCGGTGGGCACGCCCTCGATCCCGAACAGCACGTCGGCAACCGTTTCGTTCGTGAGGGAGGGGGTGATCCCGATCTCAACGAGGTCGGTGGCGGCGTCTTCGGAGGCGATGTAGGCGAGGAACTTCTTCGCTGCCTCTTCCACGTCGCCGCTGACGGCCGGGTTGATCCCGATCGAGGTCGGGTCGGCGAACGTGACCGGCAAGTCCTCGGTGGAGGAGTCGTACTGCGGCGCGGGTGCGATGCCCCATTCGAACTCGTCGGCCTCGCCGGACTCCTGCTCGGCGAGCAGGGTGGCGATGTACCACGAGCCCATGAGGAGCATGGCGGAGTCCTGCTTCCCGAACTGCGACTGGTAGCCCAGGGAGTTCGTCGTCAGGGTGCCGTAGTCGACGATCGCGCCGGAGTCCTGCAGGTCCACGGTGCGTTCGTAGTAGGGGACGAAGTATTCCCAGTCTCCGGAGAGGAAGTCGGCGTCGGGCACCTGCGCGGTGGCGAATCCCTGCACGGTGGAGTGCCAGGAGTGCTGGTAGGCGCCGGTGGGCCCGTCGAGTTCCTCGCTGATCGTGGTTGCGGCCTCGCCGTAGTCATCCCAGGTCCACGAGCCGTCGGGGTAGTCGACCCCGGCCTCGTCGAAGAGGTCCTTGTTGTAGTACAGGAACCACGCGTCCTGGCGGTAGGGGATGGCGTAGGTGGCGCCGTCGACCTCGTACACGTCCACCCCGGCGACGTCGTCGCTGAGTTCGGCGGCAACGTCGCTGACGTCGAGGAGCTGGTCACCGTCCTGGTAGGTGAAGAACTTGTTGAGGTTCTTCACGGGGTACAGGTCGGGTGCGGTGCCACCGGCGAGGTCGGTGATCATCTGGGTGTCGTAGTCTTCCCCGTCGGCGTATTCGACGAGTTCGACCGTGATGTCCGGGTTCTGCTCGGTGAATCCGTCGGCGAGGGTCTGGAATTCAGGGGTCGAGTCCAGGCTCCAGCCGGCGAGGGTGAGCGTGAGCTCCCCGTCGCCTCCGGCGGAGTCTTGGGCATCGCCGCCGCCGTCGCCGTTTCCGCCGCTGCCGCAACCGGCTAATAGCAACGTTGTCGCGGCGACGCTCGCCCCGATTGTCAACAAATTGCGCTTCATCGCGAACTTCCTAGTCGTAGTTGTGAGTGATGCCCGGTTGGGCGCTTATCGTGCATGGTGAACATGACGGTCACGTTTCACCAATTGATTCCGGTCGGCCACGCCACCT
Source organism: Actinomycetes bacterium (assembly GCA_021793935.1). The sequence goes on from JAJYRV010000258.1 coordinate 3,369, forward strand.
CGGTGAGGTGACCGTCCGCCCACGTAACGACGACGTGGGTGCTCGTGGTCTCTACGCGCGGCGGCGCGCTTCTCGGCGCGCCCGCGCGCGTGAGTCGTAATGCGAGGGCGTAGCGCCCTGGCGCTGCTGCGGCCATGAGGGTTCCCACGGCCGCGTGTGCCCCCAAGGGGGAGGCGTCGTCGTGGTGGCTCACACCCGCCGACTCCCACCCCAGCAGACCGATGATCTCGGCCTGAAGTTCTGTTGATTCCAGTACCACCGATTCGTCGGTGAGGCGTGCGTCCACTCCGGCGTCGTCCGCGAGCGGCCACCCGCCCGCTTCCAGGGCGTGCGCGGCCGGGTCGATCTCCGCGACCTCGATGATGCGCACCTCCCATTCCCCGCGCAGGAGGGAAACGGTCGTGATCTCACCGGCGGGTTCGGGAGTGCCGGTGAGCCCGGAGCCGTGGTTGATCTGCTCGGGGTCGGGGACGAGCCAGTGCGCCTCGGCCCTGGAGGCGGCGAGGGCGACGTCGTCGATCACCTTGGTGCCCAGCGCCCGCATCCCGCTGCGGTGGCTGCGCCGGTTCGTCTCGTCGAGGAGCACCACGGAGTTGTCGATCGGGTCGGC
>JAJYRV010000259.1 GCA_021793935.1 Actinomycetes bacterium
CCTACACCAAAGACTGGTCGGGCTTCCCCACTTCGACCTTCTTCGTTATCTTCGTGCTCACCGCAATATGCGCCGTGTGGATGCACGTAACCATCGTGCGCATGCTCGGCGAGGAGGCTCCGGGCCTGGCTGGCATCATTGAACGCCCCATGAAAGAGGAAGCAGACGCGTAATGGCAACCAAACTTGAGGTCGAAGGCGATTGGATCAAATCCTGGGATCCGGAGGATCCCGAGAAATGGGATTCCCGCCTCGCGTGGAACACCCTTACCGTCACCACGGTGAGCCTCACCCTATGCTTCGTGGCGTGGTTCCTGCCCAGCGCGATCGTACCGAAGCTCAACGGGCTCGGCTACGACTTCACGCAGTCACAGTTGTACTGGATGGCCGCGATGCCCGGACTCTCTGGCGGGGTGTTGCGGCTGTTGTGGATGGTGCTGCCACCAAAGATCGGTACCCGCAAACTTGTCTTCCTCACCACGCTGCTGCTCCTCCTGCCCGTCGTGGGCTGGGGATTCGAGGTCACCAACCCCGACGTTCCCTACTGGCGGTTGATGGGCCTGTCGATCCTCTCCGGCATCGGCGGCGGCGCGTTCTCGGGCTTCATGCCCTCCACCTCATACTTCTTCCCCAAGCGCAAGCAGGGAACCGCCCTGGGCATCCAAGCGGGCATCGGGAACTTCGGCGTTTCCCTCGTGCAACTGCTCACCCCCTGGCTCATCACCTTCGGGATGTTCGGGTTCCTCGGCTCCCAGACGATGGAGTTCGCCGGCCGCAGCGACGTCGTCGTCTGGTACCAGAACTCCGCGCTCGTCTACGTACCAATCATCATCGTCGTAGCGATCTGGGCCTACATCGCCCTGCGTTCGGTACCGGTCACGGCGAACCTCAAGCAACAGTTCGACATCTTCAAGAACCAGGACACCTGGTGGATGACCGTGCTGTATATCATGACGTTCGGAACCTTCTCCGGCCTCTCCGCCCAATTCGGCCTGCTGCTGGCGAACCTGTACGGGCAGAACAACGAGAACATCGTTTCCGGAACCGGCTCCTCCGCCCAGATCCTCATCGAGGGCTACGCCGTTCCCGACGTCGTCAGTTACGTCTTCCTCGGCCCGCTCGTCGGCGCGGGCGCACGGGTGCTCTTCGCTCCGCTCACCGACCGGATGGGCGGCGCCATCTGGACATTCATTTCCGGGATCGGACTCGTCGGCGCGATCATCTTCACGATCCCCTCCCTCGTGCCGGACTACTCCAGCGCCGAGGTGCTCACCGGTGACTTCAACCGATTCCTGTGGGGGATGTTGCTCATCTTCTTCTTCTCCGGGATCGGCAACGCCTCGACCTTCAAGCAGATGCCGATGATCTTCGAGCCCCGCCAAGCCGGCGGGGTGATCGGATGGACTGCGGCGATCGCCGCGTTCGGGCCGTTCCTGTTCGGGGTGGGTCTGACGATCATGTCCCCAACGACGTTCTACTGGATCGGCGTCGCCTGGGCGGTGCTGTCCATCGCGATCACCTGGGTACGTTACGCCCGACCCGGAGCGCCGCGGCCCGGCTAACTCGCGAGGGCGAGCCCGTCGGCGGTGAACTTCGGCGCAACGTCGTTGAGCACCGCCGACTCCACCATCTCCGCGACCTGCTCGGCCGTGCGATCCAGGCTCAACGCGAGCTCAGCGGTGAGCAGGGCGTGGGCCTCCCGCAGCACACCCATCTCCCCGTAGGAGATCCGGCGTTCTTCATTGCGGCGCGTGAGGTCGCGGACCAGCCCCGCGATGGTCGCCACATCCCCGGAGTTCAGCCGCTGAGTGTAGTCCTTGTAGCGGCGAGACCAGATCCGGTTGTGCGGCCCGCTCTCATCCATGAGCACATCGAAGATTTCGCGGACACCCTCAAGGTTCATCACTCGGCGAATCCCGAGCTCCTCCGCCCGGTCGGTTGGCATACTCACGGAAAGATCGCCCTCGTGGGTGAGGAGGGTGAGGTACTTCGTCCGCTCGCCCCGGATGGTGCGGGTAGCGATCTTCTTAACCGTGGAGGGCCCGTGGCGGGGGTGGATGACAACCTTGCCTTTGGTGAACTGCAACAACTTCCCTTTCGAAAGCGCGACATAATACTACTTATGTCAACCCCGTTCGAGTGAGTTTTATTCCCGGGGCACTGACGCCGCTACTCGAGCACGCGTGTCGGTTCAGTTCGTGTTGAACAACAGGCCGAGGGCGTACGTGGCCGCGGCCGCACCCCAGCCGATCGCCAGCTGCCGCAGTGCTCGGCGCATAGGCGAGGCCCCAGAGAGCACCCCCACGACCGCGCCGGTCAGCAACAGCACGGCCCCCACGAGCCCGGCGGCGGTGAATACTGCCGCGAGCCCGCTCAACCCGAACAGGTACGGCAGCACGGGCACGATCGCCCCGGCGGAGAACAGCAAGAAAGAGGAGATCGCCGCGGCTGGGGCAGAGCCGATCTCCTCGTGTTCATCCACGTCCTCAGCGGTGAACTCCAACCGCTGGAGAATGTCGGCCGCGTGACCACTGGCTTCCTCCTCGCTCATCCCCCGGGCGCGGTAGATGAGTTCGAGTTCGTTCGCATCGACGTCGAGATCCGCCAACGCGCCGGAGGCCTCCGGATTCGGGGTGGAGGCGGCGAGTAGCTCACGTTGGGAACGGATCGAGACGTACTCCCCCGCCCCCATCGACAGCGCGCCAGCGAGTAACCCCGCGAAACCGGCGAGCAGGATCGTCGAGGTGGCCGCCCCCGAGGCGCCGATCCCCAGGACAAGCGCGAGGTTCGACACGAGGCCGTCGTTCATCCCGAACACTGCGGCCCGCAGCGTGCCGGACATCCGCTGCCGACCCGCCGCCGCGAGTGCGCGCACCACCTCTTCGTGGATCTGTTCGTCGGCGGCCATCGCCTCGGTGGCGAACTCGTCTTCGGAGTACTCCGAGCGCGCCTCAGCCCGCTGGGCGAGGGTGAGCACGAAAACTGATCCGAACTTCCCGGCGAGGAAGGTGAGCACCCGGGAGCCGAGCCGCGGGCGCAGGGGCAGGCCGATGTCGTCCCCGAGCAGCTTCTCCCAATGGGCGGCGTGGCGGTCCTCGGCCTGGGCGAGCTTCAGCAGGATTTCCCGTTCCTCGCCGTCCTTACGCGCCGCAAGTTCCCGGTACACCGCTGCTTCGGCACGCTCCTCCGCGAGGTAGCGGCGCCACCTGCGAATCTGGGTCTTAGTCGGCGAGGTTGAAGTGTTCACGTCAGGTGAGTGTGCCAGAGCAAATCGCGCTTGGCCACTTTACGCAAGGTCTACCTTTCGTTATTTGTTCGGCCCGGAAACGTGAGTTCGCCGCCCCGAATTTCCTTCCACACGCCCACCGCTATCCACAGCTGCGCTGCGGCGCCGGCGACTTAGCCGCGGATTTGGCCCACGATCACCTCATGACTCGAAAGGTGTTCACGTGGCCGAGATTCGCCGCGGTGATCGGCGCGGCGCTCATCGCCGGCCTGCTCGGCGGACGGTGGTGGCTGCACGTCGCGCAGGTCCCGACCGTCCCCGTCGCCCGCGACGTCGTCGCCCATGCCCGCGAGGCGGCGGCGAAGTTACGCATCGTGGAGCCCTTACCGTTGGATGACTACGACCGTAATTTTTTCGGCCCCGCATGGCAGCCGCTCGAGCCCCACCCGTGCGACACGCGCAATGAGGTGCTGCAGATCTGGCTCTCTGACATCGACATGAGCGGTGGACACGAGTGCTCGGTGGAATCGGGGTGGTTCATCGATCCCTACACCGGCCACTACGTCGAATTCTTGCGCGGCCCAGAAACTTCGGCCGAGGTGCACATCGACCACGTCGTCGCCCTCGCGGACGCGTGGCGGAAGGGCGCCGCCGAGTGGTCCCCGTCCCAAGCACAGGCCTTCGCCAACGATCCCCTCAACCTCCTGCCCACCCAAGGCTGGGTGAATGAGGAGAAGGGGGCGGATGATG
>JAJYRV010000260.1 GCA_021793935.1 Actinomycetes bacterium
CGGCGGCGATGACGGTCACGCGCACCTCATCGCCCAGGGCGTCGTCGATAACCGCGCCGAAGATGATGTTCGCTTCGGGGTGGGCGGCTTCCTGCACGAGCCGGGCCGCTTCGTGGATCTCGAACAGGCCAAGGTCCGAGCCACCTTGGATAGACAGCAGCACGCCGTGAGCGCCGTCGATGCTCGCTTCCAGGAGCGGAGAGGAGATCGCGAGTTCGGAGGCTTGCACCGCACGGTCGTCACCTCGGGAGGAACCGATCCCCATGAGCGCACTGCCCGCCCCTTGCATGACCGACTTGACGTCGGCGAAGTCGAGGTTGATCAGCCCCGGGGTCGTGATGAGGTCGGTGATCCCCTGAACACCGGAGAGGAGCACCTGGTCGGCGGATTTGAACGCATCGAGGATGGAGACGTTGCGGTCCGATATCGACAGGAGCCGGTCGTTCGGGATGACGATGAGGGTATCCACTTCGTCGCGAAGCGCGTCGATTCCCGAATCGGCCTGGGTCGAGCGGCGCCGGCCTTCGAAGGTGAAGGGCCGGGTCACCACACCGATGGTGAGCGCACCCAGGGATTTAGCGATCTTCGCCACGACCGGGGCGCCCCCGGTTCCGGTGCCGCCCCCTTCCCCGGCGGTGACGAACACCATGTCCGCGCCCCGGAGCACCTCTTCGATCTCTTCCTCGTGGTCCTCAGCCGCCTTCTTCCCCACTTCGGGATCGGCGCCCGCTCCGAGCCCGCGGGTGAGTTCGCGCCCGACGTCGAGTTTGACGTCTGCATCGGACATCAACAGCGCTTGGGCATCGGTGTTGACGGCGATGAACTCAACGCCTTTCAACCCCACTTCGATCATCCGGTTGACAGCGTTTACACCGCCACCGCCGATGCCTACGACTTTGATGACCGCCAAGTAATTTTGCGGTGCCGCCACGTCGATCCCTCTCGTCCCTCAGTAAGAAACTCTAAACCTCAAGTTGAGGCTTATAGTTATGTCATTTTGTTGCAGCCATGACGTTAGGGCCGTTCCTAGCCCGTCACAATGACGTTGCCCCGGCGTGTCGCTAATCGTCAGCTTCGGTTTTTCCCAACGCCCCGCCCCCATCGCCCGCGCTGCCGGCAGCTCCCGCTAGGAGGTGATCGGACTGAGCGGGGAGGCGACGTTGTAGAGGTCGGCGGGCACCCCCAGGAGCACTTCGAGCACCGACGCCTTCAGGTCCGAATCCTCTGCGTTCCCCCAGAGGACGCTCGAGCCCGATTCCAGGGTGAACTTCACTTCATCGGGACCGTCAGCACCGACGGTCTCGACCTGCTCGAGGAGATCTGCCGGCAGCGCATCCATCACTTCCAGCACGGCGGAGATCGTCGTTGCAAGCTCCTCGGTTTCCTCCCCCAGGTTGATCACAGGAAGCCCCTCGGGCTCCTCCGCCGAGTGCCCGAGCTCGGCCCCATCGCCGTCGAGAATGGTGTAGCCCTCGTCCGTCGGGGTTGCGGCGACGGGGGTGCGTACCTGCAGGCGAATGTGCAGACCCGTGGGCCAGGCGCGGGCGACCTCCGCATCCTTGATCGCGAAGTCCTCCAGGAGCGCGTCGCGGATCGCTCCCGAGCCGAGCCGCGCGAGGGGAATTCCTTCGTGTTCGGCGAGGCGCTCACGAACGTCGTCCTCCGTGACGAGGCTTGTGGCGCCCTCCACCTGCACGTCCTGCAGGTCAAGGGCGAGCAGAGGGGAGCCTGCGACGACCCAGATGAGCGCTGCGAGGAGGAGAACTGCTCCGGCGATGATCCCGATGCGTTTCTTCCGGGCCCGGCTCTTCGCCGCACGCAGTTCTTCGAGCCGTTCGGCGAGCCGATTGGACACTGCCGGCTCCGCCGGCGGGTGGGGCGCTTCTTCGGACGCCGGCGAGGTCTCGGTACTCCCGGAGAGGTTGTGCAGCTCCTGGGCGACCTCGGTGGGTCGCTGCCGGGGCTGGGCCGGAGGGAACGAGGGTGGGCGCCGGGTCATCGTTACCCGCGGTGACGCAACGCATCGACGAGCAGGGGCGCGACCGCTGTGACCGTGCCGCAACCGGAGGTGAGCACGATGTCACCCTCCACAGCGATCTCGCCAACCTTCGCGACCGCCTGTGCGGTACCGGCAGGTTTGGTGCCATCGTGTTCGTCCGGGGCGACGCTGGTGAGACTGCTGCGGACGTGCGGTTCGATGAGCGCGGAGGTCACCCCGGGGATCGGGTCCTCCCGGGCACCGTCCACGGGCAGGAGCACCACTTCGTCCGCGAGGGAGAGCGCAGTGCCGAACTCCTCAGCGAAGTCGCGCGTGCGAGAGTACAGGTGCGGTTGGAAGACCATGATGACCTTGCCCTCCCCGGCCGTTTGCCGGGCCATTCCCAGCAGCGCCTCCACCTCGGTGGGGTGGTGGGCATAGTCGTCGACCACGCGGACGCCGTCCGCGATACCGATCGTTTCGAATCGGCGTTTCGTGCCCGCGAACTGTTCGAGCGCCGCGGCCATCGCTTCGGGCGCCACTCCGAGTTCGACGCCCGCGCACCACGCGCCCGCGGCGTTGAGGAGGTTGTGCACTCCCGGCACGCGCAGCACGAGGGGGTACTCCCCGCCCGCGTCTGCGTCGCCATATAGCTTGGCTCGGATGAAGATGGGCGTCGATTCTTCGACGGCGATGCGCACGTCGGCGTCCGCACTCTCCCCGTATGTGCGCACCCGGATCCCCTCCGCCCGAGTGGCCTCGGCGAGCCGGCGTGACCCGGGGTCGTCGGCGCAGGCGACGAGCAACCCGCCCTCGGTGAGGTTGTGCGCGAAGTCGACGAACGCCTGCTCGACCGCCTCGACGCTGCCGTAGTGGAACAGGTGGTCGGGTTCGATATTCGTCACAAGCGCCACCCGGGGGTGGTAATTGAGGAAGGAGCCGTCGGATTCATCAGCTTCGGCAACGAACGGGCCCGTATCGAGGTGGGCGCGTACCCCGAGCCCTTCGACGACCGAACCGACGGCGAAACTCGGGGCGAGGCCCGCGTGGGTGAGGGCGACGGCGAGCATGCCGGAGGTGGTTGTTTTGCCGTGGGAACCGGCCACGGCGATGAAGGGGCTCTCCCCCGCGGCGAGGACGAGCCCCTGGGAACGGTGGATCACGCGCACCCCCAGTTCCCGCGCGCGGGCGAGCTCCACATTGCTTTCCCGGATCGCGGAGGAGACGACAACGAGGTCGACACCCTCAACGTGAGCCGGGTCGTGCCCGACGAACACGTTCGCTCCACGCTCGCGCAGGTGCGCCAGTGCCGCGGATTCCTTCTGGTCGGAGCCCTGTACCTCGTAGCCGGCGTCGAGGAGTAGTTCGGCCACAGCGCTCATGCCGGAACCGCCGATGGCGATGAAATGAACTTTCACGAGGCAACCTCCATAACAATTTTCGCTAACACCTCGGCCGCGTCAACCACGCCCGCCCGGCCCGCGCGCCGCGCCATCTCGGCCCGGGCCTCCCCGTCGGAGAGGAGCGGCAGAAGGTGGGTGAGGAGCCACGAGGGGGTGAAGTTCTTGTCTTCGACGAGGATCCCTCCCCCGGCGGTGACGACGTCGAGCGCGTTGAGGCGCTGCTCACCGTTTCCGATCGGGAACGGGACGTAGATCGCGGGGATGCCCAGCGCGCTGAGCTCGGCAACCATCCCCGCCCCGGAGCGGCCGATGACGAAATCGGCGCACGCGAGGGCGTGGTGCATGTCGACGAGGTACTCTCGCAGGTGGTATCCGCTCGCGGGCGGCTCGGGGAGCATTTTTCCCTTACCGGTCAGGTGCAGGACCTGCGCGCCCGTCGCGACGATCTCGCTCGCGGCCTCGGGCACGACCTCGTTCAGCCTCTGCGCGCCGAGGGAACCGCCGGTGACGAGCACCGTGAGCCATTCGGGGTCGAGCCCGAGCGCCGCCGCCCCTTGCCTGCGCGCCGCGGTGGGGTCTTCGTTGCGGGC
>JAJYRV010000261.1 GCA_021793935.1 Actinomycetes bacterium
GCCTCTCCGGCGGTGAGCGGCAGCTCGTCCAAGTCGCCCGCTCCCTCGCCCAGGACGCCCCCGTCATGCTCCTGGATGAGCCGACGTCGGCTCTGGACCTGAGCCACCAGCTCACCGTGTTGCACGCCCTCAAGGAGCGCGCGAGCGCGGGCCACATCGTCGTCGTCACCATCCACGACCTCACCCAGGCGCTGCGCTGGGCCGATCGCGTCGCGGTGATCGCCGGCGGCGCGGCGACGTTCGGAACGCCCGCCGATGTGCTGACCACTGGTCTCATCCGGCAGGTCTACGGGGTCACCGCTGAAGTGTTCGATTCACCGAGCGGCTCCCCCACCCTCAGCCTCGTGCGCGTCTCTTGCCCCACCGCCACCACTTTCACCCGCCCGCGCCGGGCGGCCTCCTAATTCTCGAAAGGAACACATGCGCCTCCGTCTGCTACCCATGTTCGCTGCCGCGCTCCTGCTCGCCGGTTGCTCTACTTCCCCCGCCGACGATGCACCGCAAGGGACGCCGGCGGCTACTCCAGCCGAAGAAGAATCCGCCTATCCCCGCACGCTGGAGATTCCCGGCGGGCAGGGCGAACCGGCCGCGACGGTGACCCTCGAGGCCGAACCCACCCGAGTCGCCGCGTTGACGTACGAAACGGGTGAACTCGTCGCGAGCCTGGGCGCCGCCGATCGGTTGGTCCTCGTGCAGGAATCGCTCGCCAACCCGGTCATCTCGAGCCATGCGGAGGAGATGGCTGACGTTGAGAATCACGCTCCCACCGAGGGCAGCGTTGACGCGGAAGCTGTGATCGCCGCGGATCCCGACCTCGTGCTGCTCAGCACCCGCAGGGGGCTCGAAGAGGGTGTGGCGAAGGTGCTCGAGGGCGCGGGCATTCCCGTGCTCACCCTTCCCAACCACTGGGCGAACCTGGAAGACATCACCTCGAACATCGCCCTCGTCGGCGAGGCACTCGGATTAGAAGACGAGGCCGATGACCTCACCACTTCTCTCACCGAAGGTCTTGTTGAAGAGGGCATCCCTGTAGGAGACCGGCCGAAAGTGCTCGCGCTCAGCAACCAAGCCGGCCAGCCCTTCGTCGTCGCCGGGGAGGCTTTCCCTCTCGAGATTCTCCGCTTGGCCGGCGCCGAGGATGCTGGGGCGAGCCTCGGTTTTGAACGTAGCGGCCCGATCTCAGCCGAGCAGGTCATCGCCGCCGAACCGGACGCGATCTTGCTCGTCGACATGAACGGATCCGGCGATCGGATCTTCACGCCACTGCTGGAGAACGAGGCGGTAGCTGCCCTGCCCGCTGTTTCCCAGGAGCGGGTACTGCTCATGGAGGGGCGCAAGCTCCAGGCGCTGGGCTTCACCGCAACGATCGAGGGCCGCGAGGAACTCGCGACGTGGCTCAGCGAGGAGGTCGCGCCCGCGGGTTGAGCAAACGTTCTGACGCGGCGTCACGGCTCCGCCGTATAATAGGAGGATGTCAACAGCCAGTGGAACCGAGCGCGCACGGAGCACATTGGCGTATCTACGCCGCCAGATCACGACCGGCGAATGGAAGGTTGGCTCTCGGATCCCCATCGAACCCGAGCTGTCGGAAATGCTCGGAGTCGGCCGGTCCACGATTCGTGAAGCGGTTCGCTCCCTCGCGAGTATCGGTATGCTCGAAACCCTCCCCGGTAGGGGAACCTTCGTGCGCTCCAGCGCCCCCACAAGCGCGGTGCTCTCGGAGTTCCTCACTGCCTACACCCTTGAAGAACTGCTGAGCTACCGCCGCGCCCTGGAGATCGAAGCGGCCCAGCAGGCTGCTCTTCACCGGAGCGACGAGGACGTTGCCGCCCTTGAAGCCGCGATCGATACGCAGCTGCAGGGTGCGCATTGCCCCTCACATGGCTCGTCACCGACCTCCGACGAGCTCGCCGCCCGCTTTCACCAGCTCCTCTTCGACGCAGCGAAGAACCGCCTGCTCGCCTCCCTGTACGCCGGCATCAATGAGCGGCTCCTGACTCCGGAGAATCAGGCGCGTCTCACCCACGCGACCGACGCCGCGACGATGCAGAGCGAACACGAACGCATCGCCGACGCCGTTCGCCGGGGAGACTTCATCGACGCCGTCCACGCGATGGCCGACCACATGGACAACGACCTCGTCATCCTCACTCCCGACGAGGAGATCATCCCCCCACTGCGACGCTCCGCTCTCGATCAGGAGCGGATCGACGCCGCCCGAATGGCTGCCGCTGAGCGCACGGGTGAGTGACGCCCTAGAGTCCGGTTCCGTCCACGAAGGCAGCGATATCGCGCGCAAGTTGGTCGGGAAACTCTCCGTTGATCGCGTGGGAGGCGTGGGGATACTCGCGGACGACGCCCGCTGGTAGTGCGCTCTGGGCGGTCTGGGCGGCTACTTCCGAATCGTGCATGACGGACTCTTCGGCAATGATGGCAAGCACCGGCATCTCCAGCCGCCTCAGCCTCTCTTCGCTGATCCTGCTGGGACCTGGAAGTTTTAAGGAATAGTGCTGCATCCCAGCCTCGATCATCTCCGCGACCGGCTCATCCTCGACCGGTGCGCCGCCCGCGGTGTAGGAGTTGAAGCTATCCCGCCAAGATTTCGGGAGCCACGAAAGCGAGGCGGGCAGGGAACGCAGAATTGTTCCGAGCGGCATGTCGGCGAAAACGAATACTGGGTCGATCAACGTCAGGGTGGCGATGCGGGCAGGGTCGTGCAGCGCGAGGTTCACCGCGCTCCATCCTCCGATCGAAAGCCCAACGATATGGAAAGCCTCCTCGGGCAGCGCCGCAAGCGTTTCTGCTAGCCACGCAGCCTGATCAGCGTCGGTTGTGATGGGGCGTTCTTGAATACTCTTGCCCGGCTCCCCGAGCAGGTCCACCGCGTAAACGTCGCCGATTTCTAACAGGGATGGAAGGTTATCCGCCCACACGGGGGTGGCCGAGGACCTCCCTGGGAGCAACAGCAACGGCTCAGCCTCGTCCCTCGTTCCCGTGAACCGGTATACCCGTACCGTCCCGTAACGCGTACGAAGGTCGAAGGTCTCGGCGGGCTCCGGTAGATCCGCGAACGCACTGGTGTAGGCGGCAAGAAATCGGTCCTGCCCCTCGGCGCTATCCCAATGCCCCACGGGGGAAGGCGAGCGGAGGGCGAACATTCCCGCGCCGAGCACGAGCACCCCGAGGGCCGCCCCGATCTTTAGCCGCCGGGAGCCTCGGCGCCGTACCGCGGACTCAGCCGGTGCACCGCGCTGCTTGGTGATAGCCTCCCTCATACGCGCCCCCTCGCGTTGACACCTCGTCACACCCTACAAGGCCGGCCGAGCCGATCTCTAGGGGAATTTAACGGGGCGCTAGGGACACTGCGGGGCGCTGGGAACACCGCGCGCCGTCAGGCCTGATTTCCCAGCGCGACGATGTGTTCAGGAAGCCGCTCATTGCTGCCGTACATGAAGTGGTTCTCCATCCGCTCGGAGAAGCGGCTCGCCTCGGTGAGGAGACCAACAGCTTCTGCCACTTCGCGAATGTGCATCGGCGTCGCGCCACAACACACGCCGAGGTAGTTCACCCCGAGCGCGTAAGCTTCCTTCGCGAACGCCCCGATCTCGTACCGGTTGGCCTGCAGCGGGTCGAGGGCGGTGGGGAACGCTCGTCCGTGTGGGGAGGGGACGGACGCTCCACCATCGGTGAGGTTGAAGAACGTCGGTTCCTCCGGCGTCGTCCGGTAAGGAATTGGTAGTGCCCCGACGTGGCACGAGACGGCTTCGCGGATCTGCTTCACCCACGGCAGAAGGGTGTCGGGTCCGCGGAAGCAGTTCATCCCCACGACGTCCGCGCCGCCCTGTTCCAGCCGTTTCGCAGTCTCCACGATGCTCAGCCCGTCGGCCATCTCTTCAAATGCCATCGGAGCGAGAGTGATAACCGTGGGCAAACCGCTGGCTTTCGCCGCCTCGAG
>JAJYRV010000262.1 GCA_021793935.1 Actinomycetes bacterium
GGCTCGCCGGTGAGGTCGCCCAAGTGATCGTTTATGGCCGGCCCACCCTCAGCCGCCCCGTATCCGGGCTCCTGGCGAGCGCCGAGCACGTCACCGTCGTCGCCGACCACCACGAGTGGGTGGACGTGAGCGGGCGGGCGGAGCAGATCGTCGCGGGCGTGACCGCAGTCGGTGATGCGGATCCGCGGTGGCTGGCCCGGTGGCGGGACCGGGAGCGCGAGGTCGCGCACGAGGAAGCCGCCCGGGCCGGGCTCGCCGCCCGGGTGCTCGCTCACGCGCTCGGGTACGGCCAGGTCCAGGCGATGATCGGCTCCTCGATGGCGATCCGCTACGCCGACATCCACGGACCGGTGGGGCAGGCCTACACCCGGGCGCCGGTGTACTCGGCGCGGGGGCTCGCCGGCATCGACGGCACGATCGCGACCGCGAGCGGGATCGGGCTCGCGAGCGGACCGATTCGAGTGATCACCGGTGACCTCACCTTCGCCCACGACGTCGGCGCGCTCGCCCTGGGGCCCGGTGAACGCGCCGCGGAGCTGCAGATCGTCGTGCTCAACGACGCCGGCGGAGGCATCTTCGCGAACCTCGAACACGGTGAGGAACGCTACGCAGCGACCTTCGACCGCTTTTTTGCAACCCCCGTGCCGTTGGTGGTGGAACACATCGCCGCCGCGTACGGTTACGAGTATCGAAAGATCACCGATCCGGCGGGGCTGCCCGAGGCACTCACGCCGCGGATCGAGGGTCGGAGCATCGTGGAGGTGCAGCTGCCGCCGGTCTCGGGAGATTCCCAGAAACCTTCCAGGAACGTTTCTGCCTGATCCAAGCTTTCCGTTGTGAACTATAGGCAGTACCGATGAAAGGGAAAGCCAATGAGTGACCACCCCACACCACCACCCACACCGGAGCGCGAGCCCGGCGGCGGGGAACCGGCCGCCTACGGTCACACCCCGGGCCCGCCCGGATCCTCCTCGTGGGGATGGGGCGCGCCGCACACCGGCCCGCGCGAGGGCCCCGCCGCGTTCAACCCCACCCCGTTCGCTCCGCCCGTTCCCGTGCAGCCGCGCCGCCCGCGCCAGCGGCGGATCTGGCCGGCCGTGTTCGCTGCCGGCCTGCTCGGCGCGAGCCTCGCATCGGTGGGGACGGCGTTCCTCGTCGGGGAGTCGATCTCCTCGCCCACGCCGTCACCCGCCGCGAGCTCCCAACCGGCATCCGCGCCCGCGGTTGCCGGCACCCCGGACTGGGCGAACATCGCCGACGAGGTGCGCCCCGCCGTCGTCGCCATCCAGGTCACCGGCGCGAACGGTGCCGGTGCGGGTTCGGGTGTAGTCATCGACGACGACGGGCGGATCCTCACGAACAACCACGTCATCGCCGGCGCGGAGAAACTGCAGATCATGATGGTTGATGGCCGGTTGTACCAAGCCGAGGTGGTCGGCGCGGACCCGACCACCGACCTCGCCGTCGTGCAGATCAAGGACGCCCCGGAAAACCTCACCCCTGGGACGCTCGGGAGTTCGGAGAGTCTCGAGGTCGGCGAGCCCGTCATGGCGGTGGGGAACCCGCTCGGGCTGGACTCGACCGTCACGACGGGGATCATCTCCGCCCTGGAGCGGCCGGTGATGGCCAGCGATGAATCCCAGCGCTCCGAGGCGACGATCACCAACGCGATCCAGGTCGACGCCGCGATCAACCCGGGCAACTCCGGCGGCCCGTTGTTCAACTCCGCCGGGCAGGTGATCGGGATCAACTCCTCGATCGCGACGACCTCCCGCAGCGGGGGCAGCGTCGGGTTGGGGTTCGCGATCCCGATCGATCTCGCGAGCCAGATCGCCGACCAGCTCATCCAGAATGGCGAGGTTGAACACGCGTTCCTCGGGGTCGCGATGACCGATGCCGCCGCGAGCGCCGACGGGGTGACCCGGATGGGCGCGAAGGTGGAACAGGTCGACCCCGGCACCCCGGCCGCCGAGGCGGGCATCGAGACCGGGGACGTCATCGTCGGGATCGATGATCACATCGTGGGCAGCGCCGAATCCCTCACCGGGTTCGTGCGCCAGTACCGCTCCGGGGACGAAGTGAAGATCACCCTCATCCGCGGCGACAGCGAAACCACCGTCACCGCCACGCTCGCGACCAAGCCGCAAGCGAGCAGCTAGGCGCGGGCGAGCGCCGAGCGCATCGGGGCGAACTTCGCCTCGGTCTCGGCCCACTCCGCCTCCGGGCGCGAATCGGCCATGATCCCGCAGCCGGCGAAGATCTGCCACTGCGCGGCGCTGATCGCCCGCCCGGACCGGAGCGCGATCCCCCACTCGCCGTCGCCGTCCGCGCCGACCCAGCCGACGGGGCCGGCGTACCGGTGGCGGTCGAAGTTCTCGTGCTCGTGCAGGATCTGCGCCGCGACGGGGGTGGGGGTCCCGCACACCGCGGCGGTGGGATGGAACTGTGCGGCGAGGGCGAGGCTGGAGGCGCCGGCCGCCTCGGGGGTGGGGACCGCGGTGACGTCGGTGGCCAGGTGCATGACGTTGGGCAGGTGGAGGATGAAGGGCGCCTCGGGAACCGAGAACGACGCCGCGAAGGGGCGCAGCGATTCCACGAGGGAATCGACCGCGTACGCGTGCTCGGAGAGCTCCTTGGAATCCCGGGCGAGCGCTGCCGCCCGCGAGGCATCGACGCCGCCATCGCCGCTGCGTTGAATCGTGCCCGCGAGCACCCGCGAGGAGATCAGCCCGCGCTGGCGCCGGGCGAGCAGCTCGGGGGTCGCGCCGAAAAAGCCGTCGACGGCGAAGGCCCAGCAACTGGCGTACTCCTCGCTCAGCGCGCGCAGCACCCGCCGGGCATCGCCGGGCCCGGAGAGGTCGGCGATCGCGTCCCGCGCGAGGACTACCTTGCCCGCCTCGCCCGCCCGGATCCGGCCCATCACCTGGTCGACCTGGCGGAGCCACTCCGCCCGGCCGAGGGAACCGGAGGAGAACTCCACCGACACCTCGGGCAGTTCCGCCTCGACGCCGCGCCGGAGGTCCGCGGGCGCGGGCAGGGGGGTGAGGTCGCCGGCGGAGATCGTCGTCAGCCACGCCCCCTCGTCGTCCTTGCCGAGGATCACCTTCGGCACGATGAGGACCCCGCCCGCGGGGGAGGCCCCGGAGAAGGCGAAGGAGCCGAAGGCGAGGGGGCCGGTGCCCGGCCGGTTGACGTCGTCGCGGATGACGGCCCGCGCCGCGAGGTCCGCGAACGCCGCATCCGCCTCGGCGAATCGGCCCCGCCCCGAGGTGGTGATCCGCAGCGTCTCACCGATCCCGATGAGGCCCTTCCCGCGGCGCACCCACGCGAGGGCTCCCGCGGCATCGGGCGTGGGGAGGTAATCGAGCAGGTCCCCCGGGTCGGGAATGGCCCGGGTCCGGGCGAGGAGGGAAGCGGGCGCGGGGCTCGCGAAATTGGCAGACATCACCGCTTAGTTTATCCAGTAGGTGGACGGGCAGCGGCCTTCCCCGTTCGTGGGTGAGGTGTCTGCCATCCTGACGGTGGAATCGTTGCCGAGAACTGCAGAACAGGTGGTTGAGATGTCGATCAGGGAAGAAGTGCTCGAGGCGAATGCCCGCTACGCGGCGGAGTTCGGCGCCAAGGGTGAGCTCGGGCTGGCGCCGGCCCGCGGATTTGCGATCCTCACCTGCATGGATGCCCGGCTCGACCCGGCGAAGTATGCCGGGCTCGCCGAGGGGGACGCGCACGTGATCCGCAACGCGGGTGGCCGGGCCTCCGACGATGCCATTCGCTCGCTCGTCATTTCCTACAAACTGCTCGGCACCGCGGAGTGGTTCGTCATCCATCACCGCGATTGCGGGATGGAACTGTTCACCGACGAGGTGATGCGCGGGCTGCTGGCCAGCAGCCTCGACACCGCCGAGCTCACCGAGGCCGGGTTCGTCGATGCGGGCGCGAGCGCGGGGTCGAACG
>JAJYRV010000263.1 GCA_021793935.1 Actinomycetes bacterium
CGGGAGCGCTCGGCTCGGTGCGGGCATGGCGCAGGACGCCGCGGTCGTCGAAGAGCCCGGCCTTGACGCCGGTGCCGCCGACATCGATGGCGAGGACGGGGGCGCCGGCTCCGATCACGGCGTCGGCAGCGCTCATGAGTCGAGGATCACCGAGCGCGTGAGGTTGCGCGGGTTATCTGGGTCGAGTCCGAGCGCGCGGGCCCGGCCGAGGGCAACGAGGTGGGCGCGAACGAGATCCGCCATCGGGTCGATGTCGTTGTGTTCGAAGGTGCCACCCATCGCCTGCACTTCCTGCGCAAGCCCGTCGGGCACCTGGCCAAACGCCCAGACAACCCGGCCCGGAGCGGTGATTGCTTTCGGCCCGTGGCGGTACTCCATCGCCGGGTAGGATTCCGTCCACGCCTGCGCCGATTCACGCAACTTCAGGGCCGCCTCGTGGGCGATTCCCACGCTGAAGCCGGTGCCGAGGAACGTCATCTGCTCGGATTCGAGCAGGTGCGCAGCGGGTTCGTTTTCGAGAACTGCCTCGGCTTGGCGGGCCGCGTCGTGCACCTTATCGCCGAGGTGGGCGCGCAGAAGGGCGAGCGCGGTGGTGGCGAACCGGGTCTGCACCACGGACTTCTCGTCGGCGAAGCCGAGGGCGACGGTACCCGAGACGAGTCCCGGCAACGGCGAATCCTCATCGCCGACGATCCCGACCAGGCGGCTGCGGCCGTGGAGTTGCTCGGCAATCTCGATGACCTCGCTCGTGGTACCCGACCTGCTCAGGAGTATCACGGAGTCGTATTCCCGGGCTGCCAGGGGAGCCTCGGAAGCGGTGAAGGCGTCCGTGAGGCCGAGCCCGAGTTCCTCACGCAGAGCCGCGAAGGCTTGGGCAACGAACCACGACGTGCCGCAGCCCAGGATCGCGACTTTTTCGCCCGCCTCCGGTAGGGCGGTTCCGGCGGCGGCGACGTCCATCGCGCGGCGCCACATCTCCGGTTGCGAGCGGAGTTCTTCCTCCATGTGGGTTCCGAGGGTGCTCATCGGTGACTATTCCTCCGTTCGAGCTTCGCCGACCCGCTCGTCGAGGGAGCAAGTCTGCAAAGAAGAGTGATTGATAATGATTGATCGTGATTCATCATAGCCGGTTCCGCGCAACGGGGGCAGGTGCCGACGAAGGTGCGAGTTCTTGCGATAACGATCGGATAAACCACTTGACAATTGTTAGGGGCCTCTATAAAACTCAGGAGCACAGCGGGATTGCAGCTGATCGTTCCGCGGGTGGAGCGATCAGGTTCAATCACCAGTGATTCACAGCGCAGTCCGGGCAACTCCGGCTCTGCGAGGCCTCCTCAAAGGTGAAGGACCGTTATGAAAATCAGGACCCGATTCGCAGCCACGATCACGACGGCGTCAGCGCTCGCGCTCACGCTTGCCTCGTGCGGTTTCAATGACTCCTCCGATGGCGGCGGAGCCGAGGATGAGGACGGCGGGGGCGCAACGACCCTCAACCTCCTGGTGCCGAGCTACTCCGATAACACCCAGGCGCTGTGGGAGGAGGTGATCGACGGTTTCGAGGAGGAGAACGAGGGGATCACCGTGAAGCTCGAGGTGCAATCCTGGGACAACCTCGAAAGCGTCATCGCCACCAAGGTGCAAGGGAACCAGGCCCCGGATATCTACAACGGCGGTCCCTTCGCCGGCTTCGCCGATGACGGTCTGCTCTACACCGCGGACGAAGTGACCAGTGAGGAGACCTTCTCCGACTTCCAGGATTCCTTCCTCGAGAACGCCTCCATCGGCGACGACGTCTACGGCCTGCCGCTGATCGCCTCCGCCCGCGCCCTCTTCGTCAACACCGACTTACTCGAGGAAGCCGGCGCCGACGTGCCGAGCAACTGGGACGAACTCCTGGAATCGGCGAAGAAGATTTCCGATCTCGGTGATGGGGTCGCAGGGTATGGCATGCCGCTGGGATCCGAAGAAGCACAAGCAGAGGCCGCGGTGTGGTTCTGGGGCGGTGGCGGCACCTTCGGTGACTCCGAAGAGATCACTATCGAAACCCCAGAGAACCTCGCCGCCGCGGAGCAGATCAAAAAGATGATCGACGAAGGCGCGACCCAGTCCGATCCGGGCTCGAGCCAGCGCAGCCCGCTCATGGACATCTTCGTGCAGGGCAAGATCGGTATGCAGGTGGGGCTCCCGCCGACGGTCGGGCAGATCGAGGAGAATAACCCCGACCTCAACTACGAGATCGTGCCCATTCCCACCAAAGACGGAAGCCCCTTCACCCTGGGCGTATCGGACCACCTCATGGCGTTCAAGAACGATGAATCCAAGCAGGAAGCGATCACCAAGTTCTTCGACTACTACTTCCGCGCGGAGAACTACGTGCCGTGGGTCGAGGCGGAGAACTTCCTGCCGACGACGATCTCCGGCTCGGAGGAACTGAATGACGATGAGGATCTCCAACCGTTCCTCGAGGTGCTGCCCGACGCGCAGTTCTACCCGAGCACCAACCCGAAGTGGTCGGCGACGGACGGGGCGTTCAAGTCCCTGTTCGGGCAGCTGCAAACCAAGGATGCCGCTGACGTGCTCGCCGAAATTCAGGCGCAGGTCGACGGAAGCTAGGAACGGGTACTACGCAGCTGAGAAGTAAACGCACATGAGCAACAAAACTCCCGTGGCGGGGGCGGTAGAAGATCGCCCCCGCCCCAGGGTGAAGGACACCCTGCAGGCCTTGCCGTGGATCGCACCCTCCCTGGTGCTCATCTTTGGGGTAGTGCTATTCCCGGCAGGGGTGATGTTCTACAACTCCACGCGCGACATCTCCCAGAGTGGGGTCGACCGCGGGGGAGTGGGGATGGCGAACTACGCTGAAGTGTTCGGCTTCGCCTATTTCTGGCCGATCTTCTTCCGCACGATCTGGTGGGTGGTCGCGGTCGTATTCTTCACCGTGATCATTTCCCTCGCTCTCGCCCAGATCCTCAACAAGGCGTTCCCCGGGCGGAAGCTCGTGCGGATGGTGGTGATCATTCCCTGGGCCGCTTCCGTCGTCATGACGACGATGGTGTTCTACTACGGGCTGGAACCGTATTTCGGGGTGATCAACAAGGTTCTCGTGGACCTGGGCTTCATCTCCACACCCGAAGGTTACGGGTGGACCCGGAACGCCTCGACCGCCTTCGCGTGGTCGATCGTCATCGCCATCTTCGTCTCCCTGCCCTTCACCACCTACACGGTGCTCGCCGGGCTGCAGGCGGTGCCGAAGGACGTCCTTGAGGCTGCGGACATGGACGGGGCCAGCCCCCCGCGCAGGTATTGGCAGATCATCCTGCCGATGCTTCGCCCCGCGATCGCGGTTGCGGTGCTCATCAACATCATCAACGTGTTCAACAACCTTCCGATCCTCAAGGTGATGACCGGCTCCATCCCCGGCTACGACGCGGACACGATCATCACGATGATCTTCAAATACATCCAGAACCAACACAAGCTCGACGTCGCCAGCGCCCTTTCCGTCGTCGGCTTCCTCATCGTCATTGGCATCGTCGCCATCTACGTCAAGGTCGTCAAACCGATGCAAGAGGTCGACTCATGACCGCGATCGCACGCCGGCGCTATACCGAAGACCGGGTTTCCGCGGGCCGGGCTGGCTTGCGCATGCTCGCCGGATTCATCGTGCTCGCGGTGTTCATCGCCCCCTACACGATCATGTTTTTCGGGTCGGTGAAAACCAAGGCGCAGATCCGATCGGTCAACCCGACGTTCCTCCCGCAGGAGTGGCACTGGGAAAACTACCTCACGATGTGGTCGACCCCGGAAACGCCACTGCTGCAGAACCTCATCTCCACGATCATCATCGCGAGCGGGGCTACGCTGCTCGTCGTGCTGGTTTCGCTACCCGCGGCGTACTACACAGCGCGGTTCCGCTTCCCCGGGCGGATGGTGTTCCTCTTCCTCG
>JAJYRV010000264.1 GCA_021793935.1 Actinomycetes bacterium
TTCCGATCTGGATCTCGACGTTTCTTGCCGGCACGTTCTTGCTCGTTCTCGTGGTGATCCTCGGCGACGTCGTCGCGCTCATCCCGATGGCCGCGCTCGTTGCGACGATGATCTTCGTGTCCATCGCGACCTTCGACTGGCACTCCATCCGCCCCAGCACGTTGCGCGCCCTGCCCAAGAGCGAGACTTCCGTTATGGTCATCACCGTCGTCGCGACGGTCGCCACGGGAAACCTTGCCATTGGCGTAGGGGTGGGGGTGCTCACCGCGATGGTGCTGTTCGCCCGCCGGGTGGCGCACTTCGTGCGCCTCGACAGGCAGATTGACGACGGCGCTACCCGCGTGACATATCGGGTCACCGGGGAACTGTTCTTCGCCTCCTCGAACGACCTGTATACCCTGTTTGACTACGCGGGCGACCCCGACGATGTCGTCATCGACATGCAAGATTCCCACATCTGGGATGCCTCCACGATCGCCGCGCTCGACTCGGTTTCCGCGAAGTACGCCCAGTACGGAAAGACGGTCGAAATCGTCGGCCTGAACGCCGCGAGTGAGCAGATGCGAACAAGAATGAGTGGGAAGCTCGGAAGCAGCGGCTAGGGTGAGCGAGCTGACTTTGCCTGAAACTCGGTGACTAGGTAATCTAAGGGTGCACTAGGAGACGTCGCATAGTCTGGTCGAGTGCGCATCCCTGCTAAGGATGTGAGGGTTCACGCCCTCCGTGGGTTCAAATCCCACCGTCTCCGCCGAGTGAAAAGTCGGGGTACCGCTGGTCAAGGTACTCCGACTTTTTCGCGTAATGAGGCGGGAAAGCGATGAACCTGGTCTTGCTCGCCGCATCCGGCACCCGCTCCCAGGTGGATTAGTAGGAACGATGTAGGTTCACCGGTTCACCGCCAGAGAGGGGCCCCGAGAAGTGTCTAAAGCTGCTGTCCTGGCGAGAACAGCAGCATAAGACAGTCTTCGACAGAAACGTGTTGGCGAGATGCCGCCGTGGATTATGATCGGCTGGCGGTTTCGGCATCTGCCCTCGCACCGACAGCGAGATTCGCTAGGGGATCGGCGAAGAGATCGGAAAATACCATTTCGGCCGCACCAATGAGCAGGCGATCCGTACCGAGTGCCGCAGCGGCGATCGTTACGTCTTCCGCCGGCACGGGCAGCGCCAGCTCAGTGATGTAGCCCTCCAAGCGCTCCGGATCGGCGCGGTGCAGAATCGCGAGGAACCCGCCGAGGACGATGATGGCGGGATTCAAGGTGTTGATCGCGTTCGCGAGGGCTCCGGCGAGGAGGTGTTGTTGACGGCGGATTTCGGCTGCGACTCTCGTATCGTCGCGATCGAGAGCTTCAGCGAGCTCGATGTCATCGGGAGCAGTCAGACCGACGAGTTCTGTCAATCGACGTCGGTTAACTTCGTCTTCCAACACCGTCCCGCTCCGGTTGTCGACCGGGGCGTTAACGGTTGGGGCATTCTTGCCCCACTCCCCGGCATATCCCCCGGCGCCGCGGATCGGCCTGCCGTGCAAGATCAGGCCGCCCCCGATTCCTGAGGGCCCCCCGTTGAGGTAGACGACATGCTCGTATCCCTGCGCGGCGCCAAAGAGCCACTCCGCCAGTGCGCCGTAGCTTGCGTCGTTTCCTACCGCGACCGGCAGCCCTAACCGCTCGGAGAGTTGGGCGCCGAACTCCACCTCGCGCCACCCCAGATGAGGCGCGAGCCGGACGACCGCGTCGCTCTCTCGCACCAGGCCGGGTACTGCGACCCCTACGCCGACGATTCTGACGCTCGTCAACTCTGCACTGCGCCAGTCCGCAATGACGCGCTCGGCGGTCGCAATCGTCTCTGCCGGGGTGGGCACCGTCTTGGTTACCTCTCGTCTGCGGGCAAGAACGTTACCTCCCAGCCCGACGGCGGCAATTTCAATCGAATCGACCTCGGGGTTGAGAGAGATCGCGGCGACTGTCGACGACGGGCTCACTGACGGTGAGGGCCGCCCGACCCGGCGGGTGGGAATCGGGTTGCCCTCGTTCAAAAGACCTTCGCTGACGAGTGTGGATACCAGGTCGGCAATAGTTGACCGATTGAGGCCCGTTCTGGCGGTGAGCTCTGCTCGAGACAAAGGCCCGTGATGGTGGGCAAGGCGCAGGACGGATCCCAGATTCGCCTTGCGTACGCCTTCGAGTCGAGCCCCCTGCTCCTGAATCATCGGCCTCCGACCTTCCCGTTATTTCACTTCAGTTTACTGAGGCTTTCATCGTCCGCGTTCGTTGCAGATACCTTCCGCGCATGATATGTCTTGGTTGTCAACATATTCAGTTTTGCTCCAGTCTAATGTTTAAGGTGGAACATTATGTCGCTCACTCCTGACAGGTCCGACCGCTTTTCCTTCGGGCTGTGGACTGTTGGTTATAACGGCACCGATCCCTTCGGGGGGCCGACTCGCCCCGCGCTCGACGTCGTCGAAGTGGTCGAAAAACTCGATGAACTCGGTGCCTATGGTTTAACTTTCCATGACGATGATCTCTTTGCCTTCGGCTCAACCGATGCCGAACGCCAACGACAGATCGAGCGACTCAAGGGAGCCATGGACGCCACGGGCATTGTCGTTCCGATGGTGACGACGAACCTGTTTTCGGCGCCGATCTTCAAAGATGGCGGGTTCACCTCGAACGACCGTCAGGTGCGCCGCTATGCGCTCCGCAAAGTCTTGCGCAACATTGATCTCGCCGCGGAGCTCGGAGCGCAGACCATCGTCATGTGGGGTGGGCGCGAAGGGGCGGAGTACGACGCCGCTAAAGACGTCCAGGCCGCCCTTTCCCGATACCGCGAGGCGGTCAATCTGCTGTGCGAGTATGTGAAGGATTCAGGCTACGACCTGCGGTTTGCGATCGAACCGAAGCCGAACGAGCCTCGTGGTGACATCCTCCTACCGACGTTAGGGCACGCCCTGGCGTTCATCGATTCACTAGAGACTCCCGAGCTGGTGGGTATTAATCCCGAGGTCGGCCACGAGCAGATGGCGGGCCTCAACTTCACCGCCGGCATCGCCCAGGCGCTGTACCACGGCAAGCTGTTCCACATCGATCTCAACGGTCAGCGCGGAGTCAAATATGACCAGGACCTCGTCTTCGGACACGGAGACCTTCAGAACGCGTTTTCCCTAGTGGATCTGCTTGAGCACGGCGGGCCCGGCGGTGGTCCGGCCTACACGGGGCCGCGGCACTTCGACTTCAAGCCCTCCCGCACCGAGGATGAGGCGGGTGTGTGGGATTCGGTCGCGGCGAACATGCGGATGTATTTGCTGCTCAAACAGCGCGCCGAGGCGTTCCGTGCCGATCCAGAGGTTCAGGCCGCGCTCGCGAACGCGAAAGTAGATGAGCTCTCCACGCCCACGTTGAACGAGGGGGAGGGATACGCGGAGCTGCTGCGCGATCGGGCATCATTCGAAGACCTCGATCCGGATGCGTACTTCGGCGGCAACGGATTCGGGTTCGTTCGCCTCCAGCAGCTCGCCATGGAACACCTCATGGGAGCGCGGGGAGCGTAATGAGTCTCGTAGCGGGAGTCGACTCTTCGACGCAGGCGTGCAAAGTTGTCGTCGTCGAAGCGGACACGGGTCGCATTGTTCGTCAGGGTCGTGCCCCTCATCCCGGCGGCACTGAGGTCGACCCAGAGGCCTGGTGGCAGGCCCTGCAACAGGCGCTCGCGGATGCGGGCGGACTGGAAGACGTCAGCGCGATCGGAATCGCCGGTCAACAACACGGCATGGTCGCGCTCGACGCGTCCGGGGAGGTGATCCGCGACGCGCTGCTGTGGAACGATACCCGCTCCGCACAGGCGGCGGCTGACCTGACGACCGAGGTCGGAGCTGGTGAATACTCCCGCCGCACCGGACTTGTGCCGGTGGCCTCGTTCACCGCCACCAAGTTGCGCT
>JAJYRV010000265.1 GCA_021793935.1 Actinomycetes bacterium
ATCCGGATGGTGAAGAACCTCGAGGACCTGCGCGAATATCTCCCGCTGATGCAACGCGTGGCCGCGGAGGTCGGCCGCGAACTTGGATGAAAGGAACGCTATGACCCGCAACGCTGTGACCGCCGCAGGGGCGCCCGCACCCGGAGGCCCCTACTCCCACGGAGTGGAGGCCCACGGATTCTTCTACACCGCCGGCTTCAGCCCCCACCATCCCGAAACCGGGGAAGTGGCCGAGACCATCACCGCCCAAACGCAGCAGGTGATGGCGAACCTCGAAGCGGTGCTCAGCGCTCGCGGGCTGACCTTCGACGACGTGGTGAAGACGACGGTGCACCTGTCCTCGCTGGAACACTTCGCGGAGTTCAACGAGGCGTACCAGGCGTACTTCACCCCGCCCTACCCGGTTCGCACCACGGTGGGTTCGGAGCTCATGGGCTTCGACGTCGAGATCGACCTCGTCGCCGCGATCCCCGACGGGAAGTAACGGCCGGCGCGAGGAGCCCGCGGGCGGTGGGCGTAAGCTGGGGGCGTGAAGAGCCAACCCGTAGTGCTGGGTATCGAAACCTCCTGCGACGAGACCGGGATCGCGCTCGTACGCGGGCTCGACCTCCTCGCCGACGTCACCGCCTCCTCGATGGACTCCCACGCCCGCTTCGGCGGGATCGTGCCGGAGGTCGCCTCCCGGGCGCACCTGGAGGCGTTCGGACCGACACTGCGTGAGTGCCTTGCCCAGGCGGGCCTCACCCTCGACGAGGTGGACGCCATCGCCGTCACCGCCGGGCCCGGACTCATCGGCTCCCTCACCGTCGGGGCCGCCGCCGCTAAAGCGCTCGCGCTCGCGACGGGGAAACCCTTGTACGGGGTGAATCACATCCTCGGGCACGTCGCGGTGGACTCCCTCGTGCACGGCCCGTTCCCGAGTGAGTTCCTCGGCCTGGTGGTCTCCGGCGGGCACTCCAGCCTCATGCTCGTGCGCGATGTCGCGACCGACGTGCGCGAACTCGGCCAGACCCTCGACGACGCCGCGGGGGAGGCGTTCGACAAGGTCGGCCGTCTGCTCGGGCTTCCCTACCCGGGCGGGCCGCACATCGACCACCTCTCAACGGGCGGCGACCGCGCGGCGTTTGACTTTCCCCGCGGGCTCTCGAAGGGCAAGGAAGTGGCGAAGTACCCCTACGACTTCTCCTTCTCCGGGCTCAAGACGGCCGTCGCCCGCGTGGTGGAGAGCTATGAAGATTCCGGCGAGGAGCTGCCCGCCGCCGACCTCGCGGCATCATTCTCCGAGGCCGTCGTCGAGGTGATCGTCGCCAAGACCCTCCGCGCTGCCCGCGACCACGGCGTCGAGACCGTCGTCATCGGTGGCGGCTTCTCCGCGAATTCTCGCCTGCGCGAACTCGCGGCCGAGCGGCTCGAGCCGGAAGGGATCACGGTGCGGATCCCGCCCATCAGATACTGCACGGATAACGGTGCGATGATCGCCGCGCTCGGCTCCCATATCGTCTCGGCCGGGC
Source organism: Actinomycetes bacterium (assembly GCA_021793935.1). The sequence goes on from JAJYRV010000265.1 coordinate 1,512, forward strand.
TCACGCCCTCGGACCTGGACATCACGGTCACCTCGCAGATGCCACTGGACCAGGTCCTCGCGAGCGCCTGAATCCGCTCGGTTCTCGTTGCGGGCACGGTTGCTCAGTAGGAATGCGCAAGACCACGCTCGCCGATTCGTGCCGGTGAGGATCGGCTAGTCGGGCAACGACAACCTGGACAGCCGAGGCAGGAGGGGAGCCGGAAGGCGAATTTCAGCTGCACCATCGGCACCGTCGGAGCAAGCGGGAAGGTCGGCTACGGCGTCCTGGCGGAAACCGGCGACCTCGGCACGAACTCCGTCACCTGCTTCATATGCATCAGTGACGGCGAAGGCTGGCAGATCGCACCGAAAACCCTCACGATGGTGGAGTAGACCGTTCCTCGTCGTGAAGGAAGCCCCGATGCGCCACCACCTGCCCGCGGCCCTCGCGGTGGCCACGGGGCTCCTTCTTGCCGCGTGCACCCCCGGGGGCCCGCGAATCCCGGACGAGCCGCACGACCCGGACCCCGACACCGCCGCGCCCGCCCCGAGCACTGATCCCGAACCTACCCCACTCGCATGGGGCCCGACCCGCACGGACCTCGAGGCGGCGACCCAGGACGCGGCCGCGCTCAGCGACGGCGAACTCGCCGGCCTGGTGATCATCGCGCGCTACGACGGGGTGAGCGCGGACGTCCCCGCGAGCCTCATCGCCGATGAGAACCTCGGCGGGGTGCTCCTCTTCGGCCCGAACGTCGAGGGCCTCGCCCAGGTGCAGCAGGTCGGCGCGGCTGCCCAGGCGGCGGCGGAGACGGCGGCCCGAGACTGGCCGGCGATGATCGCCGTCGACAACGAGGGCGGTAACGTGCAGCGGCTTTCGGCTCGAACGGGCCCGTGGACGACGTTCCCTCCGTTCGCGGCTGCCGGCGGCGCGGACGAGGCGGTGGTGCGAGAGGCGATGGCGGCGATGGGCCGGGAACTGCGGGCCTCGGGAATCAACACGAACTTCGCTCCGGTAGCGGACGTGACCGGCCCGCAGGATGCCGCGATCGGGGACCGTTCGCCGTCCGCCGATCCCAACGAGGCGGCCCTCGCGGTGCGCGCAGCGGTGAAAGGATTCGCCGAGGCCGGGGTGCTCGCGAGCATCAAACACTTTCCCGGGCACGGGGCGCTGAGCGTCGACTCCCACGAGGCGTTGCCCACCCAGAGCGCGAGCACCGAGGACCTCGAGGACCGCGATCTCATTCCTTTCCGCGCCGGCGTCGAGGCCGGGGCGCCGATGGTCATGCTCGGCCACATCAACGTCACCGCCTGGGACGAGGGAGCGCCGGCCTCGCTCTCACCCGCGGCCTACGATTATCTGCGCGAGGAGCTGGGGTTCACCGGCGTCGCCGTCACCGACGGCCTGGACATGGGGGCGCTGGGCGGCAACTCCGCGGAGATCGCGGTGCGGGCGGTCAAGGCGGGCGCGGATCTGCTGCTCACCCCCGCCGATGCGCCGGCGGCGCGGGACGGGCTGGTCGAGGCGCTGGCTACCGGTGAATTGGAGCGGGAACGGCTGGAAGAAGCAGCCGGCCGGGTGATTGCGATGCTGCGGCATCAACAGCAGCAAGCGATGGACTCCGGGCCGGTGAGCGATGGGGACGTCGGCGCGGCGAAGGAGGCGGCGGACGCGCTCGCGAACTCGTAGCCACCCGCAGCCTGCCGGTCGCCGCTCGCCGCCTGCGCCGAGAACGAGGTTAGGGTTGCTTTCCGGCACGATCCCAACCCCAAGGTCATTCTCGAGCAACCACAAAGCTATTCTCGGCGGGCGGGCTAGGAGGCGGGCAGCGGGCGGCCCTCGGCGAATTCGGCGACGAGGTGGGCGACGACCGCCTCGAACCCGCCGCGCTCGAACACCTGCCGCTGGCGCTGGTACGAGGCGCCGAGCCGGATGATCTCGCGCACCCCGGCGAGTTCGCGCTCGCAATCAAGATCAGCGGCGACCGGGCCGAGATCATCGACGAGCCGGTCGAGGGCGCCAGTGACGAGTTCCTCGGTGCCCGATTCATCGAGGATGATGATCGCCTCCATCCCATACCGCGCGGCCCGCCACTTGTTCTCCGAGAGGAACCACGGCGAGATCACGGGCAGGGGCTCGCCGGCGTCGATCTTCCGGGAGAGGTGCTCGACGAGGCAGTGGGCGAGGGCAACGAGGGAAGCGAGTTCGCCCGCGTTCGTGACGCCGTCGAAGATCCTCATCTCGATCGTCCCGAAGCGGGGGGCGGGGCGGATGTCCCACCGCACCTCATCCACTTCCTCGATGACCCCGGTGTGGAGCATATCGGCGACGTAGCGTTCGAAGGCGCCCCAGGAGTCAACGGTCGTGTAGGGCAGGCCCGCGGTGGGCAGCTGCTGGAACAACAGCGCCCGGTTGGAGGCGTAACCGGTGTCGCGCCCGTCCC
>JAJYRV010000266.1 GCA_021793935.1 Actinomycetes bacterium
TTCATCCAGTACGTGCCCTCCCGGCACGGGGTGCATTTCCCGCAGGATTCGTGGGCGTAGAAGTGGGTCCACCGGGCGATCGCGCGGACCACCGAGGTCGTTTCGTCGAAGATCTGGATCGCGCGGGTACCGAGCATCGACCCGGCTTCCCCGACCGCTTCGAAATCCAGCGGGATGTCGAGGTGTTCGTCGGTGAGGATCGGAGTGGAGGATCCCCCCGGGGTCCAGAACTTGAGCTTGTGCCCGTCGCGGATCCCGCCGGCGAGATCGAGCAGCTGGCGCAGCGTGATGCCCAGGGGCGCTTCGTACTGGCCGGGCTTGGTGACGTGCCCCGACAGGCTGAACAGGCCGTGGCCCTTGGAGCGTTCGGTTCCCATCGAGTCGAACCAGCCCTCACCCTCGCGGACGATGCCGGGCACCGACGCGATGGATTCCACGTTGTTCACCACGGTCGGGCGGGCGTACAGGCCGGCGACGGCGGGGAACGGGGGTTTGAGGCGCGGCTGGCCGCGGCGCCCCTCGAGGGAATCGAGCAGCGCGGTCTCTTCCCCGCAGATGTAGGCGCCGGCACCCGAGTGGAGCACGATGTCGAGGTTGTAGCCGCTGCCGAGGATGTTCTCCCCGAGCAGCCCGGCCGCCTTCGCCTCGTTGATCGCGTGACGCACCCGGCGGTGGACGTGGGCGACCTCGCCGCGCAGGTAGATGAACGCCTTGTCCGAGCCGATCGCGAAGCTCGTGATCGCCATCCCCTCGATCAGCGAGTGGGGGTTGGCCATGAGCAGCGGGATGTCTTTACACGTGCCGGGCTCCGCCTCGTCGGCGTTGACCACGAGGTAGCGGGGCCCGCCGTCGTGGGGCGGCAGGAAGGACCATTTCAGGCCCGTGGGGAAGCCCGCTCCCCCACGCCCGCGCAGCCCGGAGGTCTTGACGAGCTCGATGATGTCCGCCGGCTCCTGGGTGATCGCCGTGCGCCACGCGTCGTAACCATGGTGCTGGGAGTAGGTCTCCAACGTCCAGGAGTCCTCGGCGTCCCAGATGTCACTGAGAACAGGAGTTAACGTGCTCAACTCACACCTCCTTGCGCCCCGGAGGGGGCATGCCAATCATGCTCGCGGGAGAGGCGCAGCCCCTCCAGCGTTGCCTTGCCTGCCCCCACGCCTTCGTTCGCCCGGCCGTCGTCGAAACCAGCGAGTACGCGGGAGACCTCCTTGAAGGAGCCCACGGTCTCGGGGCCGCGGCTGGGGTGGATGGGTTCGCCGTCGAGGATCGCATCGACGACCTTGAGGATCGACTCGGGGGTCTGGTTGTCGAAGAACTCCCAGTTGATCATCACCACGGGCGCGAAGTCGCAGGCGGCGTTGCACTCGATGCGCTCCAAGGTGATCTTGCCGTCCTCGGTGGTCTCGTCGTGGCCGATCCCCAGCCGCTGCGAGATGCGGTCGAAGATGCCGTCCCCGCCCATGACGGCGCACAGCGTGTTCGTGCACACGCCAACGGTGAACTCACCGTTCGGGCGCCGCTTGTACTGCGAATAGAAGGTCGCCACCGCGGAGACGTTCGCCCGGGAGAGGTCGAGCATGTGCGCGCAGAAGGCGATCCCGTTCGGCGATACGTATCCGTCGATGCTCTGCACCAGGTGGAGCATCGGCAGCAGCGCCGAGCGGGCCTCGGGGTAACGGGAGATGATGTCCTCGGCGTCGGCCGTCATCGATTCGGCGACGTCGCGTGGGTATCCGAATGTGTTCATGTCAGCGGTCCACCCCTCCCAGAACGGGGTCGATTGAGGCGATGGAGATCACGACGTCGGCGATGGACCCGCCTTCGCACATGATCGACAGTGCCTGGAGATTGTTGAACGACGGGTCGCGGAAGTGGGCCCGGTAGGGGCGGGTGCCGCCGTCGGAGACGACGTGGCAGCCCATGATGCCCTTGGGGTGCTCGATCTGGACGTAGGCCTGCCCGGCCGGGACGCGGAAACCTTCGGTCACGAGTTTGAAGTGGTGGATGAGCGCTTCCATGGATTCGCCCATGATTTCGCGGATGTGATCGAGGGAGTTGCCCTGCCCGTCGGTGCCCACCGATAGTTGCGCGGGCCACGCGATCTTCTTGTCCGCGACCATGACCGGGTGCTTGCCCTTCTTGTCCTGGGCCTCGAGCCGGTCGAGTACCTGATTGACGATCTTGATCGACTCACGCATCTCGGCGAATCGGATGAGCACCCGCGCGTAGGAATCGCCGGCGGTCTCCACCGGGACGTCGAAATCGTATGTTTCGTATCCGCAGTACGGGTCTGCCTTGCGCAGGTCGTAGGGGATCCCGGTCGCGCGCAGGAGCGGACCGGCGGCGCCGAGGGCGACGGCTGCGGAGGCGTTGAGCACGCCGACGCCGATGTTGCGGCCCTTGAAGATCGGCAGTTCCAGGGTGAGTTTCTCGAGTTCCCCGATGCCCTTCTCCGTCTTCGGCAGCGTCTCGCGGACCTTGGCGGTGAGCCCGGGGGGAAGGTCCTGCACGACCCCGCCGGGGCGGATGTATTCGTGGTTCATCCGCAGCCCGGTGATCGCTTCGAAGATCCGCAGGATCTCTTCGCGTTCGCGGAAGCCGATCGTCATCATCGTCGTCGCACCGAGCTCGTTACCGCCGGTGCCGATCGCGACGAGGTGGGAGGAGATCCGGTTGAGTTCCATGAGCAGCACCCGGATCAGGGTGGCCCGCTCGGGGATGTCCTCGGTGATTCCGAGCGCCTTCTCCACCGCGAGGCAGTAGGCCGCTTCCTGGAAGAACGGGGCGGTGTAGTCCATCCGGGTGCAGAAGGAGACGCCCTGGGTCCAGGTGCGGTACTCCATGTTCTTTTCGATCCCGGTGTGCAGGAAGCCGATGCCGGCGCGCGCTTCGGTGACGGTTTCGCCGTCGATCTCGAGTATGATCCGCAGGACCCCGTGGGTGGAGGGGTGTTGGGGGCCCATGTTGACGACGATGCGTTCGTCATCTGTGCGTTCGGCGTCCGCGGCGATCTCGTCCCAGTCGCCCCCCTCTGCGGCGTATTCGTACACGCCTTCGGTGCCGGGAGCCCCGGCACCCTTGGTTGCCATAGGAGTAGCCATTAGTTGTATGACCTCCGCTCATCAGGAGCCGGGACGGTGGCACCCTTGTACTCCACGGGGATCCCGCCGAGCGGGTAGTCCTTCCGCTGGGGGTGGCCGACCCAGTCATCGGGCATTTGGATCCGAGTGAGGCTGGGGTGGCCGTCGAAGATGACGCCGAAGAAGTCCCAAACTTCGCGTTCGTGCCAGTTGTTGGCCGGGTAGATGTGGGTGATCGACGGGATGTGCGGGTCGGCGTCGGGGCAGGCCACCTCGAGGCGGATCGTCCGGTTGTGGGTGATCGAGTTGAGCGGGTAGACCACGTGCAGTTCGCGGCCCTCGTCCTGGGGGTAGTGCACGCCGCTCGCGCCGATGCACAGTTCGAACCGCAGGTCTTGGTCGTCCCGGAGTGCTTTGGCGACCACGGGCAGGTGCTCGCGGGCGACGAAGATGGTCATCTCCCCGCGGTAGATGACGACCTTCTCCACCGCCTCGTCGTAGTCGACCCCCATCTCCGCGAGCACTTCGGCGAGGATGTCAGCGACCTCGTCGAAGTACCCCCCGTAGGGGCGGTCGGAGCCGCCGGGGAGGGTCGCGACGGTTTCCAGGCCGCCGAACCCGGAGGTGTCTCCGGTCCCGGAGACGCCGAACATCCCCTTGCGGGCCTTGATGACTTCCAGCGGTGAGGTGCCCCGCTTGGCGACCTCGCTCCCGCCGGTCGTCGACGTCAGGCTGTGATCTTCAGTCACGCGAGCAGTCCCTTCATCTGGTGGGTGGGCGTGGCGGCGAGGGCCGCGGCTTCCACCTCACGCATGACCCGCTCCCGGTTCTCCCCCAGATCG
>JAJYRV010000267.1 GCA_021793935.1 Actinomycetes bacterium
CCCGAAGACTATCAGCGCGGCGGTGAGCGCCGCGCCGGTGCCGGTGGCCAGCGCGGAGAGCTCGTGGTGGTGTTCACCCGGGGGCATCCCCGCGACCATCCACACCATCGCGGCCATCATCACCGCGTGCATCAACTGGTGCCACCACGGGTGCGGGCCCAGGTCGATACGGGTGCGGGCGGCCGCGAGTGTGGTGAGGAGCACGTACCACCCCGTCGCAGCGACAAAGACGGCGAGCTCCGCGCGCCAGGGCACGGCGTCCCACCACGGCCAGGACATCGCGACCATGTCCGCCGACATCGCTACGTGGAAGAGGTGGCCGACGGCGAGTATCGGGCGGGAGAGGTCCGTGGCCGCCCGCAGGAGTGAATAGATCGCCAACGCGCCGAACAGCGCCGTGAACACCCACGGCAACACGAGTCCCTCAACCATGACATCCGCTTTCTACATCGTGTAGTAGGCCGCGAGGAACGCTACCAGCTCCGCGTGCGCGGGCGCAACTACATGATGTAGTAAGGTGGTCGTGTTATCCCCGGAACCCAGATTCCAGGAGTGAGCCTTGGCCACTGTTTCGCTCGCCCGTGCCCGCAGCGGGGAGCCTATCCGCGCGGTGCTGCTTGCCGCCGGCGCCGCCGCGATCCTCGCCCCAGCGCTCTACGCCTCGTCGATCGGCGAAGCGCCCTACGAGGCCCTCGCCCGGACCTTCCCGGGATCGGGAGTCGCCGTGCTCACCGCGGCCGTGGAGTCCCTCGCGCGACTGGCCGCGGTGTTCACCGTCGGCGCGCTGCTGTGGCACGTGCTCGCCATGCGCCGCACGAAGGCCCGCCCCGTCGCCCCCGCCAGTATCAGTCTGACGATCCTTCGGGTCGCCGCGGCCGTCTGGCTCTTGTCCGCCGTTCCCCTCGCGGCCCTGAGCGCCCTGGACACCAGCGGCACATCCCCCGCCGAGCTCGGTGAGATGAGCGCTTGGGCGTATCTGGTTTCCTCCGCCTACGCACCCGTCGCCTCGATCGTCCACGTCCTGGGCGCGCTCACGGTGTTCCTCATCACCCAGTTCTCCCGGCGCGGGGAGTGGTTCATCGCGGCGCTGTGGGCCTCCGCGCTGGCGGTCCTCGCCCCCGTGGCCGTCGGGCACGTGCTCGTCGGGCCGAACCACGACTTCGCCTCCGACGTCGCCTATTTCCAGGGCCTGGCCGAAGCGGGGGCGCTCGGCCTCGTCCTGCTGACCGCGACGAACATGGCGTTCGGCGAATTCCCCACGCCCGCGTTGCTGCGCCGTCTGTTCCTCACCACCTCCGTTCTGCTTGCGCTCACCGTCGCCCCCGAACCGCTCATCGCCTGGTTCAAGCTCGCCGGCACCCCGCTGACGGCGAGCCCCACCGGCTGGCTGCTGCTCGCCAAATGGGTGAGCGCGGCCGTCCTTGCGCTCGCGCTCCTCATCGGCGCCCGCCTCACCCGGAAGAAACAGGCGACGGCGGGGGCCCTCGCCGGGATCACGACGGTTGCTGCCGCCGGGGCGCTGGGCTGGCTCGGCGCCGCGGCGATGATGCTGCGCGAACCGCCGCCACAGTACTTCGTGCCCGCCTCGATCCCGCAAGTGTTCATGGGCTACGACGTCGACGACCCGGTCTCCGGGTCCGTCTGGTTCACCCATTGGCGGCCCAACCTGTTCTTCCTCATCCTCGCCCTCGCCGCCGTGGGGGGATACCTCTACGGGGTGCGCCGCCTCGCGCGCCGGGGGGACTCCTGGCCGATCGGGCGCACCATCGCGTGGTCCCTGGGGTGGGTGATCGCCGTCGTCATCACGAGTTCGGGGTTCGGCAAATACTCCGCCCCGGACTTCGCCACCCACATGATCGTGCACATGACGCTGAACATGCTCGTGCCGGTCTTCCTCGTGCTCGGCGGCCCGATCACCCTCGCGCTGCGTGCCGCACGCCCCAAACGCGAGGAGCTGGCGGGCCTGCACACGTGGATCACGTGGCTGCTCAACTGGCGGGTGCTGCGGTGGGTGTACAACCCGCTGTTCGTCTTCGCGTTCTTCATCATCTCCTACTACGGGCTCTATCTCTCGGCGTTGTTCGGCAAGCTAATGCCGTTCCACTGGGGGCATCAGCTCATGAACACCCACTTCCTCATCATCGGGGTGATGTTCTACTCCCTCGTCATCGGCGTGGACCCCACTCCCCGACAGCTGCCGCACATCGGCAAACTCGGCTACATCGTCGCCGCGATGCCCTTCCACGCATTCTTCGGCATCGTCCTGATGACCTCCCGGCACATCATCGGCGAGGACTTCTACCGTCGCCTCGATATGCCCTGGGCTGACCTTGCGAACTCCCAGTACGTCGGCGGCGGGGTCACCTGGGCCGGGGGAGAGCTCCCCCTGCTCGTCGTCGTCGTCGCCCTGGGGATCCAATGGGCGAAACAGGACGCCCGCGAAGCCCGCCGTAAGGACCGCCACTACGACACCGGCCTCGACCAAGAGTTCGACGCCTACAACGAGATGCTAGAAAAGCTCGCCGCCCGCGAAGCAAAGACCCCCGCTGCCCTCGCCCCGCCGAAGGACTCTCATGACTGATCACCTCACCGACCTCGATCCCCCGATGCAACTGGGCATCGAGGGAATGACGTGCGCCGCGTGCGCGAACCGGGTCGAGCGGGCCTTGAACAAACTCGAGGGTGTCACCGCCAGCGTCAACTACGCCACCGAAAAGGCGCACATCCTCGGCCTTGATGATCCCCAGACGGCGATTGCCGCCGTCAAGAAGGCCGGTTACACCCCGCATCTGCCCAGCGGCGACGACGACGCGTGGGCCGCCCGCGCCGCGGCCACCCGGATCGACTCGCTGCGCCGGCGCCTCATCGTCTCGGTGCTGCTCACCCTGCCGCTGATGGATCTGACGATCGTGCTCGCCCTCGTGGAACGCTGGCGGTTCCCCGGCTGGCAGTGGCTGTGCATCGCCCTCGCCCTGCCGGTGGTCACGTGGGCCGCCGCGCCGTTCCACCGGGCCACGTGGCGGAACCTGCGAAACCGCACGGGCTCGATGGACACCCTGGTCTCCCTCGGGATCACCGCCTCCTTCGGGTGGGCCGTGGTGACGCTCGTGTTCGGCATCTCCGGCCCCTCGGACACGTTCTGGCTCGGGTTCGGATCGATTCCCGACGGCGCCAGCGCGTTGTATCTGGACGTCGCCGCCGGCATGACGATGTTCCAACTCGCCGGGCGGTACTTCGAAGCCCGGTCCCGGCGCCGCGCCGGAGACGTGCTCGGGGCGCTGCACGCCCTCACGCCCGCGACCGTCCGGGTGATCCGGGACGGAAAGGAATCGATCGAACCGATCTCCGCGCTGCGCGCGGGCGAGGAGTTCGTGGTGCTGCCCGGGGAGACGATCCCCACCGACGGCGAGGTCCTCGAGGGGAGTGCCGCCGTCGACACCTCGATGATGACCGGTGAGCCCGTTCCCGCTCATGTCGGGGCCGGCGGCGCCGTCATCGGCGGAACCCTCAGCACCGACGGGCGCCTCCGGGTGCAAGCGACCGCGGTCGGAGCCCACACCCAGCTCGCGCAGATGGTCGCCCTCACGGAGGAGGCGCAGGAACGCAAGGCCCCGGTCCAGCAACTCGTCGACCGGATCGTCACCTGGTTCGTCCCGGCGATCATCGTGCTCGCGATCGCCGTCGGCGCCGGGTGGTTCCTCGCGGGGCGCACCTTCGCGGACGCCTTCGCCATCGGCATCGCCGTGCTCATCATCGCCTGCCCGTGTGCCCTCGGCCTCGCCACCCCGACAGCTCTCATGGTGGGTATCGGGCGGGCCGCCACGCTCGGGATCCTCATCAAGGGCCACGACGCGCTCGAGGCGAGCGGGGTGATCGACACGGTCGTGCTGGACAAGACCGGCACCCTCACCACCGGC
>JAJYRV010000268.1 GCA_021793935.1 Actinomycetes bacterium
GGCGCAGTCCATCGCCGTAGAGGCGGTTGGGGATGGAGGAGGTCATCTCGAACGCGGCGAGGTGCCCGACGATCGCGCCGAGCAGGCGGCGGTTGAGGCCGAACATCGACATCATGTTGTGCGAGGCGAGCGTGATCGCGGGCACGACGTCGACGTAGGCGCCGTAGGTGTCATCGAGATCCGCCCCGCGCATCGCCTGGGCGTAGAGCTGCGCATGCACCCGGTCGGGGCGCCCGCCGCCGTACTCGTCGGCCTGGATCTCCACGAGCGCCGCCTTCGCCCGGCCGTGCAGGCGCGGGATCGCCCACGAGTGCGGATCCGCCTCTCGGAGCGTGTAGATGGAGCGCTGCTTGAGGAACTCCTGGGCCTGCGGGAGGGTCGCGTGCTTGGCGAAGTAGCGCGACAGGCTCGGCCCGGCATCCTCGCCTGCGAGCGCGAATAGTGCGGCGGCGACGGCGCCAGCGTTCGGTTCCGGAAGTTCGGGCGTTTCGACGGCGCTACGCAGTTCGCGTTCGAAGGCAGCCTCGAGGAGTTGCCGGGTGGCGAGCAGATCCAGGTCCCATTCCAGGTCGGCCTTCAGGTGCGGCAGGGAGCCGTACGCGCAGGCGTACAGCGTGAACAGGGTGAGCTGGACGTCGTCGCTTGTGAGGATGCTTGCCGCGCGGTCGAGTTCCTCACCGGCGAGGGCGAGGTGGTCGGCGCCGGAGTCCGCCCCGGTGAGGCGAGCGAGCACGGCCTCGCTCAGCGCGCCGCGCGGGAGGAAGGGAAGGTGCAGGGGTTGCAGGGTGATCGACACGGCGAAACTCCATTGGCTGGGCACGGGCTGGGCACGGCGGCGGCGCGGTTGAGGTCTTTAGTTTCCGCGATCCCGCCCGCCCGCGGCAGGCCCTTGACGCGACTTTGCCGCCGGGGTAAGCAGCCTTCGGACGCGCACACTCGTAACACATGGAGGAGTCAAATGGAAGCGCAGAGCGGCGATTTCGGTGGGGGTTCCATCGCGATTCCCCGCGGCTATAGTCTGGCCCGACACGAAAGGGGGACCATATGGGAAGACTCATCTACGGCAATGGGCGCGTGATCGACATTGAGGATTACACCCTCGCGCACGTGAAGGTCGTTATCCTTTCCAAACTCCGCCTCGGCCAGAGTTTTTCGTTCAGCTGGCAACGCGAAGAAGGCAAGGGACGCGGCACGATCTGGCTCGACCGCGCCATCCCGCTGGAATTTGAGTTCGATACCGACACCCGCCCCTCGCCGAACCGGCGCTGGATCGAGGCCCTGCTGAATTCGGCGAACAGCAGCGAGGGCTTGCGGATCGTCCCGGAGCCGCAGGATTCACACCTTTCCCCGCTGTAAGAGAAAGTGCCGTAGAAGCGGGTGCGTGGCCCTTTGCTGGGGCTTCGCACCCGCTTCGTTTTGTAAGCGATTTACATGCTGCCAAGTGGCAGGAGCAGAACCGAATGCGGCATTTTCTTCTAAGCATCTGATTGTCCGTAATTCGAATCCGCTCAACAGAAGGATTTCGTGATCTGCGCCAGGGGACAACCACCCTTTCCTCGCCGTGACTCACATTCTCGACGGTTCCCGATCAACATCGCGTGCCCCACATCTACACTCCTCAAGCGGGTACGTTCGACCACTCCAATCAACTGTACGGCTTCGGAAACCTGCTGTAGAGGCGCGTGCGCCTTCTTCGTTCGGAGATTCTTCCGGAAACAGAGCTCCAGTCGGCTTCCTACGCTCCCACTGCTCCACCGCGAGTGAGGCTTCGACCTCTCGACTGCGATCTGATTGCATGCTTATTGACCATGCTGCAATTGAAAATGGGACGCCACCCGCCGCGAACAGCACCGCGAAAAGAGCCATACCGAGACCGCTAAAGAGGCGGCCAATCAAATCGATTGGCACTCTGAGCGTTTCCCTCGCATGATCTTCGGAACTAAAGCAAGACGCGACTACAAAGATTGTCCTCGCGATAACAAACACGCCTCCGATTCCAATCGCAGACATCAACGCAGGCCTACCCCAACGAAGGAGAGGCTGTACGATATCGCCGAGTTGTGCCGCAACAGCCAGTAATACCCAGACCGTGCATGCTGATGGCGAGCCAACTAAACGGACGAATCTATCAGTGTAAAGATCTTCATAACCTCTAATTCCTTGAATCAGCGGCACCAGAATCATCATAATGAAGAGGAACCCGGCAAGCGTTAGTAGGAGCTTGCTTAGTCCTGAGCTCTGAACCGCCGCTAGTGCTGGTCTCGTCAACCACTCAGTGATAGACACGAGACCAAAGCCCCGGGTAGCCACAGCAAGAGACTCAACTGGGCGCAACCCTGTAGCGACATTAGCGACCACTAGTGCACCCGCCACGGTTGCGATGAAACTGTAGAGAGGTGCGCGGTTGTCCCTCCAGGACTTGATCATTTCGGGAAGTAATCGGGCCTCGATTAACATACTGTCTCCAATAGACTGTCGCGGAGTGTGTGCTTAGAGTTGCATGAGCCGCTGACATCCTCGAACACCGCCCCTGGAGAGGTCTGCGACCTGTCTCTCCGCTCACGCACGATAGATTGAGGACCGCTCAGAGCTTCAAAGCCGCGGAAGTAGTTACACTTCCGCGGCTTTCTAGCACTTTCTGTTGCGAGGTTCGCCTCTGGTCTCACTCAAGTGAGACGTTCACCCCATCGGAGAACATCGAATCGTGCAGTTCCACCGACGCCGGCGTAGCGTCGGCGGGGATGTCGAACACGAGCACGCCGCTGAGGGTGTTGCCCGGGTTGATCTCGTTGAGGAGGACCTTGTTGTTCTCGATGTAGATCCCCGCGCTGGAATCCGCGCTGTGCTCACGCCCATCGGCGTCAATGAGGTGTTGGCTGGAATCCAAGAGAGTTTGCGCCTTGTCCCCAACGTTCGTCACCTCCAGGTGCACGAGCACGAACTGGCCCTGAGGGGTTTCGTTGAGGTACTCCGAGCCCACCTGCTCCACGCCCGTCTCCACGTCGGTGACGACGAACTCGAACTTGCCATCCTGGGCGACGTCGCCGATTCCGAAGCCCTCGGCCACGCCCTCCTCGGGCTGGGCCTCCTCGGCCTCGGCCGCCTCGTCTGCGTCTGCTGCTTCGCCATCCTCTGCGCCGCCGTCCTCGGATCCGGCCGCGTCACTGGTTTCACTGGCCGCCTCATCGGTCGCGGCGGAGGACTCGGTGGCCGAGGGAGCGCCGTCGTCCCCTCCCCCGCTGAACGCGCTGATGACGACGATCAGCGCGATGACGGCGCCAATCCCGGTGAGGATTTTGTGCCGCGCGAACCAGGACTTCTTCGGCTCCTCCGGCGGCGGTGGCGGGAGATACCCCTGCTGGGGCGCCTGGCCGTACTGATTCTGCTGCTGCGGAGCGTTCGGGCTCGTGTACCCGGGTTGCTGTGACATGAGGTTCTCCTTGACTAGGTTGTGCGGATTTCGGCTGGACGTTTCCTAGTCAAAGCGAGCACCCCTACGTCAGACATCTACCGATCGGGCAGACTCTCCTGATCGAAAGATAGAGGCCGGCGTCGGGGGCGCTCGGTAATCTGGCGATATGGCAACGGTGAGCACGCTCCTTCCCCGACTTCGAAGCGGGCTGTGGATTGCCCTGACGATATTCTTCTCGGTTTCGAACCTCGTCTTCTCCGCCACGGGGCAGGGAGAGTTCAGCGCGTACCTCGCGCTCTCGATGCTCGCGGCATTCACTGTGCCGTTCGTGCTTCTGTGGCGGCGTAAGTTCCCGGAGATCGTCATGGCGATCGCCCTCGCCTCGTGCACCTTGCTTTCCATCGGGTCGACCGTCTCCTGGGTCGCGCTCGGCTCCCTGTTCCGCTACCGGGACTCTCCCGCGTGGCGGGACC
>JAJYRV010000269.1 GCA_021793935.1 Actinomycetes bacterium
TTTCCGCGGACCTCCCGCACCCCCGAATCTGCGCTCCTGCACCTACTACACTCATCCGGGTGAGAACTCCCCGCCAACTGCTCTCTCGCCCCGCCCCACCAAGGGGTGCCACAACGGCGGAAATCGAAACCGCGCTGCGCGCGCGGCTCCTCACCCCGATGCAGGACTCCGGGCGGGCGTGGGTGATCTGGCTCGTCACCGGAATCGTGACCGCCTTCGCCGCAGTGTGGCGGCTCGTGGAGCTAGGGCGTCCCTCGCGGCTCGTGTTCGATGAGACCTATTACGTCAAACAGGCCTACTCGCTGCTGCGCCTCGGCTACGAAGGCACCTGGGCGGAAGAACCCAACCTCAACTTCGCCGCCGGGAACTTCACTGACCTCTCCCTGCAAGCCGACTACGTCGTTCATCCCGGGGTTGGCAAGTGGATGATCGCCGCGGGAATGACGTTCTTCGACCCCGCCGACCCCGTTGGCTGGCGCATCAGCGCCGCCCTCACCGGGATCCTCTCCGTGGCGCTCCTCGTGCTCATCGGGCGCATGTTGTTCGGTCACATCATTTTCGGGGCAGCCGCCGGCCTCCTCCTCGCCGTCGACGGCATCCACACCGTGATGTCCCGGATCGCGATCCTCGACATCTTCCTCTCCTTCTGGGCGCTCGCGGGTTTCGCCGCGCTCCTCCTCGACCGCAATTCCCACCGTGCCCGCCTCGCTCACGCGGCGGCCGCCGAACTGCATTCCCATGGCAAATACCGGGACGGCTGGGGAGTGCGCACCGGGTTCCGCTGGTGGCTGCTCGTCGCCGGCATCTGCCTGGGGCTCGCCAGTGGCGTGAAATGGTCCGGAATCTACTTCCTCGCCGTTTTCGGCCTCGTCGCAGTCGCGTGGAACATCACCGCCCGCCGCGCCGCCGGCATCCCCCTGTGGGTCGGCGCGGGAACGATCCGCGACGGCGTACCCGCCTTCCTCACGCTCGTGCCGACCGCACTCCTCACCTACCTCGCCACCTGGATCCCCTGGTTCCTCAACCCGAACTCCTACATGCGTACCTGGGCCGCGGACCTCGCGCCGGAGGAACAGGTGCGCACATGGTTGCCCGACGGACTGAACTCGCTATGGCAGTACCACCTGAACATGTGGGATTTCCATACCTCACTCACCTCCGAACACACCTACATGTCGAACCCGTTCGGCTGGCTCGTGCAGTTCCGGCCGACATCGTTCGGATGGCAAACCGTGGAGGGTTCGGCAGCTGAGAAGATCTGCGGGAGCGATTCCTGCGCCGCGGCGATCCTCGCCGTCGGAAATCCCGTTCTTTGGTGGGGCGGGGCGATCGCCCTCCTCGCCGTCGGGTGGGGAGCGGTGAAACGAGATTGGCGCGCGTGGGCGATCCTCGCCGGTTATCTGGCGGGGTACGCTCCGTGGTTCGCCTACCTGAACCGCACTATTTTCACCTTCTACACGGTTGCGTTCGTGCCGTTCGTCGCGCTTGCGCTGACGTACGCGATCGGCCGCGCTATCGGTCCGCCGGAGGCCCCGCTCGCCCGCCGGCAAAGCGGAGTCTGGCTCGGCGCGGCGGTGCTCATCGCCGCGTTACTGTTCGGGGCGTACTTCTGGCCGATCTGGTCAAGCAAGTGGGTGCCGCACTGGTTCTGGCACGCGCACATGTTCCTCTCCACCTGGATCTAGGAGTGCGGGCGCCGTGCTGCGCGGGGCGAGTCCCACACTCGATAAACTGTTATTCGCGGCGCCAACACGACGCCGGGGATCCGTAGAAGAAGTGAGGGCATTGTGGTCGAGCGCCAGTTTCCGAAACCGACGGAGATTTTTGAACTGCTGAAGTTCAAGAAGCCCGAGTGGAACGGCAAGAAGCGCAGGCTGGATGCGGCCCTGACCATTCACGATCTGCGGCGGATCGCCAAACGACGCACGCCCGCGGCGGCCTTCGATTACACCGACGGCGCCGCTGAGGGAGAACTGTCCCTCGCCCGGGCGCGCCGGGCTTTCCAGGACGTCACCTTCCACCCATCGATCCTCAACGACGTCTCCAAGGTGGATACCTCCACGACCATCCTCGGTGGAACCTCCGCGCTACCGTTCGGGATCGCACCGACGGGGTTCACCCGCCTCATGCAGACCGAAGGTGAGATCGCCGGGGCGGGAGCAGCGGGCGCGGCGGGAATTCCGTTCACCCTCTCGACGCTCGGCACCACCTCGATCGAAGGGGTGAAGGCCGCCAACCCGGCGGGACGCAACTGGTTCCAGCTGTACGTGATGCGGGAGCGGGAGATTTCTTATGCCCTCACGCACCGCGCCGCCGACGCCGGCTTCGACACCCTCTTTTTCACCGTCGACACCCCCGTCGCGGGCGCCCGGCTCCGCGACTCCCGCAACGGCTTCTCCATCCCGCCGCAGATCTCCTTGCGGACGATCGCCAACGCGATCCCCCGGCCCTGGTGGTGGTTCGACTTCCTCACCACGCCGAAGCTCGAGTTCGCGTCACTTTCGAACACCGGCGGGACCGTCGGCGAACTTCTCGATGCCGCGATGGATCCGACGATCAACTTCGAGGACTTGAAGGAGATCCGCGAACTGTGGCCAGGCAAGATCGCGATCAAAGGCGTGCAGACCCTCGAGGATGCAAAGAAACTCACCGACCTCGGCGTTGACGGCATCGTGCTCTCGAACCACGGTGGCCGCCAGCTCGACCGCGCCCCCGTGCCGTTCCACCTCCTGCCGGACGTTGCTCGCGAGGTGGGCAGCGACGTCGAGATCATCCTCGACACCGGAATCATGGATGGCGCCGATATCGTTGCCTCGCTCGCTCTGGGCGCCGATTTCACGCTGATCGGCCGCGCCTATCTCTACGGGCTCATGGCCGGTGGGCGCGAAGGCGTAGACCGCGCCATCGCGATCCTGCAGGACCAGATCGAGCGGACGATGAAGCTTCTGCAGGTCACGAACGTCGCGGAGCTAACGCCCGCGCACGTCACCCAGCTGCAGCGGCTCGTGCCGCGGGCCGCTCAGGTGTAATCAACCCGAGCAGCCCCGCGTCGGTCCTGTATCGATCCGGTGACGGGCCGGTGTCGGTCCTGCGGCGATTACTTGAACGCCGCCTCGTCCGGGTTTGCCCCGGTGCGTTCCCCGCGGTCGAGTTTGGCGATCGCGGCGAGATCGTCGTCGTCGAGGCTCACCTTGGTGGACTCGAAGTTCTCGGCGATGCGGGAGGGGGTGACGGACTTGGGGATGACCACGTTGCCGAGCGCAAGGTGCCAAGCGAGGGTCACTTGGGCCGGGGTCGCGTCGTGCTTCTTGGCGATCTCGCCGAGCACCGGGTCCTCTAGGAGCCCCTTGCCCGAACCCAGCGGTGACCACGCCTCAGTGACGATCCCGAGCTTCTCATGCACCGCGCGCAGTTCGTTCTGCTGCAGGTACGGGTGCATCTCCACCTGGTTGAGAACTGGCGTCACGCCCGTGTCGGCGATGATGTTGTTCAGGTGCTCCTCGTGGTGATTCGATACCCCGATCGCGCGTACTCGGCCCTCTTCGTGGAGCTTGACGAGCGCCTTCCAAGTGTCCCGGTACAGGCCGAAGGCGGGCGCGGCCCAGTGGATGAGGTACAGATCCACGGTGTCGACCCCGAGCTTGTCCAGCGAGGTCGCGTAGGCGGTGAACGCCGAGTCGTAGCCTTGGTCGGCGTTCCACAATTTGGTGGTGATGTACACGTCATCGCGTGCGAGGCCGGAGGCCTTCAGAGCGCGGCCCACTCCTTCTTCGTTGCGGTACGCGGCGGCGGTGTCGATGTGGCGATAGCCCACTCGGAGGGCCTCTTCCACGGCGATCTGCGCCTCGTCGTCAGGCACCTGCCACACGCCGAAGCCCAGC
>JAJYRV010000270.1 GCA_021793935.1 Actinomycetes bacterium
CCATTACCGCCGCCGGTGCTCATGCTCACCGCCCGTGATGACGAGATGGACATGCTCATCGGGCTGGGGGTGGGCGCCGATGACTATATGACCAAGCCGTTCTCGATGCGGGAGCTCGTGGCGCGGCTCAAGGTGCTCCTTCGGCGGGTGGAACGTGCTTCGGCGGCCGCCTCCGTTGCGAGCGGGGAGCCACCGATCTCGCTGGGGGATCTCTCTATCGACCGCGGGGCGCGCCGAGTGTTCCGCGGGGAGGAGGAGGCGCATCTGACCCCCACGGAGTTCGACCTGCTCGTGTGCCTCGCGCAGAGCCCGCGCACCGTTCTCTCCCGGGAGCGGCTGCTCGCGGAGGTGTGGGACTGGGCGGATGCCTCGGGCACCCGCACCGTGGACTCCCACATCAAGGCGCTGCGGCGCAAGCTCGGCTCCGACCTCATCCGCACGGTGCACGGGGTTGGCTACGCACTCGAACCCACCGCTTGAGCCTGCGTCATGAGTTCCACCCGCGCCCCCAAGCGGCACTCGAGCGGTTCGTTGTGGTCACGCGCCCGCGACCGGGATCTGCGCCCGCTGGACCCGGTCCGCTCGATCAAAGCCAAGCTCGGCTACATCATCGTGGCCACCGTGGTCATCTACATGATCGTCACGTGGGCAGGGCTGCGATTCGGGTTCGGGGTGCTGCGCACGTTCCCGGTTGCGTTCATCGCCTCCCTCCTCGTCACCCAGATCCTCGCCCGAGGCATGACCCGGCCGCTGCGGGAGATGACGGCGGCTGCGGGCCGGATGGCCCAAGGGGACTACTCCACCCGGGTGACGACGAACTCCCAGGACGAGGTGGGAGAGCTCGCCGCGGCGTTCAACTCCATGGCCGCCGATCTCGACTCCCTCGACGCGCAGCGCCGGGAGATGGTCGCGAACGTCTCCCACGAACTCCGCACCCCGGTCGCGGCGCTGCGGGCGCAGATGGAGAACCTTGCCGACGGGGTCATCGAACCGGATCCGGCGGCGTTGGAGGCTGCCCTCGCCCAGACCGAACGTCTCTCCCGGCTCGTGTCCTACCTCCTCGATCTCTCCCGGCTGGAAGCGGGCGCCGCGGACCTGTCGTTGGAGGAGATCCCGCTGCGCCCCTTCCTCCAGGACGTCATCAACGACGCCCGGCACACGAGCGTGAAATCGCTGACGTGGCGGGTGGAGTCCCACCCCGCGGAGCTCACCATCACCGCCGATGAGGCCCGGCTGCGGCAAGTGCTCGCGAACTTGCTGGAGAACGCGGTACGGCACTCCCCCACCGACGGCGTGGTGACGATCTCGGCCAGGGGCGAGGGCGAGCGCATTTACATCGACGTGCACGACGAGGGCGGAGGGATCCCCAAGGAAGACCGGCAACGAATCTTTGAACGGTTCGAGCGGGGCAACTCCCCCACCCACGCCGGTCAACCCACGACGGGCGGAACAGGCTTGGGACTCGCGATTGCCCGCTGGGCGGTGGGCCTGCACGGGGGCGAGATCGCCGTCGTCGACCCGCCGGGAAATATCGGCGCGCTCATTCGGGTCTCCCTGCCCGCCGCCCCGCCCACGGCCTAACCGGCTCGAGCGCGGCAGCCGCGTTCGCCGGGTAACGAACTGCACACGGTTCTCGGTGTGAATAGTGACCTGGTCTTTGCCCGGACTTGACACGGCCCGCACCCCGGTCCGCTCAGGGAAGAAATTTACGTTATTCACCCCACCTAGGTGCGAGAAAACCGACTCTGATCACCTAGGGTTGGAGGTGAACATATTCACTGGAGAGTGGAAGAGGCGATCTCCCCCGTGTCCGCACAGGCACCTCATGACCCAGCGTCCTTTACCGAGAGCTTTGGTGGGAACGAGTGGCTCATCGAAGAGCAATACGAAAAGTTCCTAACCGATCCTGAAGGTGTTGGACCAGAGTGGCGAGACTTCTTCGCCAAACACCGGCCTGGCCCGGCCACACCCGCTTCCACCGAGTCGAAGAATAACGCCGCTGCGCCCGCGCAAGCGCCCGCGGAACAGTCCGCGCCCGCGAAGTCGGCGCCCCGGCAAGCGTCGAGCGCTCCCGCGGATGAGAAGCCGGCGGCCTCCACGGCGCCCAAGTCCGCCCCGATCCCCGCAGAGGTTGGCGAGGACGCCGAGGTGACGGAGGTTCCCGAAATCGCGGAGCCCGTGGCCGTCGCCCCGACCGCGCCCTACACCCAGGTCCAGGAGCCGGGCACCCCGCGCAGCGCTGGCGGGGATGACGAAGTTGAGCGCCTCCGCGGCCCCGCCGCCCGGGTCGTCACCAACATGGAAACCTCCCTGCAGGTCCCCACCGCGACCTCGGTGCGCGCCATGCCGGCGAAGCTCATCATCGATAACCGCATCGTCCTCAACAACCACCTCGCCCGCAGCCGCGGCGGGAAGGTCTCCTTCACCCACCTCATCGGCTTCGCGGTCGTGGAGGCGCTGGGGGAAATGCCGGAGATGAACGCCGGCTTCCGGGTCGAGGATGACAAGCCCGGCGTGCTGCGCCCCGCAGCTGTGAACTTCGGGCTGGCGATCGACCTCGCCAAGCCCGATGGCACCCGCCAGTTACTCGTGCCCTCGATCAAGAACGCGCAAGCGATGAACTTCTACGAGTTCTGGCGCGAATACGAGGATATCGTCAAGCGTGCGCGGGCGAACAAGCTCACGCTCGATGACTTCATGGGCACGACGATCACCCTGACAAACCCCGGAACCATCGGCACGGTCCACTCGGTTCCCCGCCTCATGGAGGGCCAGGGCACGATCATCGGCGTGGGCGCGATGGATTACCCCGCCGAGTTCCAAGGCGCTTCGGCCGACACGCTCGCGAAGATGGGCGTTTCGAAGGTCCTCACCCTCACCTCCACCTACGACCACCGGATCATCCAGGGGGCCCAGTCGGGTGACTTCCTGCGCATCATCCACAACAAACTCCTCGGCAAGGACGGTTTCTACGACCGGATCTTCGCCGCGCTTCGGGTTCCCTACGAGCCCGTGCGGTGGGTGGAGGACTTCGCCAGCGATCCGATCACCGAGCTCGGCAAGCCGGCGCGGATCTCCGAACTTATCCACGCCTACCGTTCCCGCGGCCACCTCATCGCCGATATCGACCCGCTCGCCTACCGCCAGCGCAAGCACCCCGATCTCGACGTCCAAAACCACCAGCTCAGCCTGTGGGACCTCGATCGGGAATTCCCCACCGGCGGTTTCGGCGGCAAGGAGCGGATGAAGCTCCGCGACATCCTTGGCCTGCTACGCGATTCCTACTGCCGCACCATCGGCGCGGAGTACATGCACCTGCATGACGGCGCGCAGCGGCGTTGGCTGCAGCAGCGGCTCGAGGCCGGCTGGGAAAAGCCCGCTCGGGAAGAGCAGCTGCAGATCCTGCACAAGCTCAACGAGGCGGAAGCGTTCGAAACTTTCCTCCAAACGAAGTTCGTCGGCCAGAAGCGGTTCTCCCTGGAAGGCAGCGAATCGGTGATCCCGCTGCTGGATAAGGTGCTCACGCGGGCCGCGGAGGAGAGCCTCGACGAGGTCGCCATTGGGATGGCCCACCGAGGCCGGCTCAACGTGCTCGCCAACATTGCGGGCAAGTCCTACGGGCAGATCTTCAATGAGTTCGAGGGCAACGAGGACCCCCGCTCCGTGCAGGGTTCGGGAGACGTGAAGTACCACCTCGGCACCGAGGGTACGTACACTTCCCCCGCCGGCGAGACGACCAAGGTATACCTCGCTGCGAACCCCTCGCACCTGGAAGCGGTCAACGGCGTTCTCGAAGGGATCGTGCGCGCCAAGCAGGACCGCCTCGACCTGGGCGGCGAAGGGTTCTCGGTGCTGCCCATCCTCA
>JAJYRV010000271.1 GCA_021793935.1 Actinomycetes bacterium
CAAACTGGCGAGGAGGGGCCGTGCTCGGCGCTTTTACCCGCGCGTTCCGTACACCGGATCTGCGTAACAAACTGCTTTTCACGCTTGGCGTGATGGGCCTATTCCGGGTTGGCTCGATGGTGCCAACCCCCGGCGTGGATTACACCGCGGTTCAACAGTGCGTCGCCGGTGTTGGCCAACAAGACCTCCTCGGAATGATCAATCTCTTCTCCGGTGGGGCGCTGTTGCAACTGAGCGTCTTCGCGCTGGGGATCATGCCCTACATCACCGCGAGCATCATCGTGCAGCTGCTGCGGGTCGTCATCCCCCACTTCGAGGAGCTCCACAAGGAAGGCCAGACGGGAACGGCGAAACTCACGCAGTACACCCGCTACCTCACGATCTTCCTCGCCGTCCTGCAGGCGACGACCTTCATCACGATGGCGCGCACCGGGGTGCTCTTCCCCGGGTGCACCGAATCGGTGATCCCCAACGAAAGCTGGCCGAACCTGCTCATGATGATCCTCATCATGACCGCCGGTACGGGGCTGATCATGTGGATGGGTGAGCAGATCACCGAGCACGGGGTCGGCAACGGGATGTCCCTGCTCATCTTCACCTCGATCGCTGCCTCCTTCCCCGGCGTGGTGGGCCAGCTCATCGCGGGGGAGGACGCGGTCTCCAACGTCATCTGGTTCCTGCTGATGGCCGCGCTGATCATCGCCGCGGTCGTCTACGTCGAACAGTCGCAGCGTCGGGTCCCGGTCCAGTACGCCCGGCGGATGGTCGGACGGCGGATGTACGGCGGTTCCTCCACCTACATCCCGATCAAGATCAACATGTCCGGGGTCATCCCCATCATCTTCGCCTCCTCCATCCTCGCCCTGCCCGGCATGTTCGCGCAGTTCTCCGAGGACCAGGCCGCGCCCTGGGTGATCTGGGTGAGTGAGAACATCATGAGCCCCGCCGCGAACATCCACATCGCGATCTATGCGGTCCTGCTCATCTTCTTCGCGTTCTTCTACACCTCGATCACCTTCAACCCCGACGACGTGGCAGACAACATGAAGCGCTACGGCGGTTTCATCCCCGGCATCCGCGCCGGGCGGCCCACCGCGGAGTACCTCAGGTACGTCGTCACCCGGATCACCACCGCCGGTGCCATCTACCTCGCGATCGTGGCGCTCATCCCCACGTTCGTGTTCAAGCTCCTCGGGGTCGCCGATCAGGTTCCCTTCGGCGGCGCCTCGCTGCTCATCGTCGTGGGGGTCGGGCTGGACACGGTGCGCCAGATCGATAGCCAACTTCAACAACGTCACTACGAAGGATTCCTCCGATGAGCGCACGCTTAATCCTCCTCGGCCCTCCCGGAGCCGGCAAAGGCACCCAAGCGGAGAAGATCGGCGAACGGCTCGCCATCCCCGCGATCTCCACCGGGGACATCTTCCGCGCGAACGTCGCCGAGCGCACCGAACTCGGCCAGACCGCCCAGCGCTACATGGACGCCGGCGAATACGTCCCGGACGAGGTCACCAACGCGATGGTCGCCGACCGGCTCGCCCAGGACGACGCCCGCACCGGGTTCCTCCTCGACGGCTACCCACGCACCGAACCCCAGGTCGCTGAACTCGACCGGATGCTCGCCGGCGCCGGAGTCAGCCTCGATGCCGTCGTCGAACTCACCGCGGACAACGACGAGGTCGTCGCCCGGCTGCTCGGACGTGCCCAGGAGCAGGGGCGCGCCGATGATACCGAGTCGGTCATCCGCCGCCGCCTCGAGGTCTACGCCGAGCAGACCGAACCGCTCGTGCGGATCTACCGCGATCGGGGCCTGCTCGTCGAGGTCGATGGCCTCGGTGAGATCGAGGAGGTCACCGACCGGCTCCTGCGCGCGCTGGAAGCGAAACTCGAGCGGTAATGTCCCGCGGCATCGAGTACAAGACCGATGACGAGATCCGGGTGATGCGAAGAGCGGGTCTCGTCGTCGCCGAACTCCACCGGGCGGTGCGCGAAGCCGCCGTGCCCGGGGCAACGACGAACGACCTCGATGAGGTCGCCGCGGGCGTCATCGCCGAGAACGGCGCGACCCCGAACTTCCTCGGCTACTACGGGTTCCCGAAGACGATCTGCACGTCGGTGAACGAGGAGGTCGTGCACGGCATCCCCGCCGACCGGGTGCTACGCGAAGGTGACCTGCTCTCCGTCGACGCGGGCGCCGTCGTCGATGGCTGGCACGGGGACGCCGCGTTCTCCATGGTGATCGGCACCGGATCGGCCCAGGACGAGGAACTCATCGCAGCGACCACCCACACGATGTGGGCGGGGATCGCCGCCACCGCCAGCGCCAAACACCTCGGCCAGGTGAGCGCGGCGATGGACGACGCGGCCACCGCCGCGGGCGACTACGGCATCGTCCGGGAATACACCGGGCACGGAATCGGTTCGCAGATGCACCAACCGCCCGAGGTGCTCAACTACCGCACCCGCTCGCGCGGGCCCCGGCTCAAAGCGGGGATGTGCCTCGCGATCGAACCGATGCTCACCGCCGGCGGGCACGAAACGGACGTGCTCGACGACGAATGGACCGTCGTGACCACCGACGGCTCCCGCGCCGCCCACGTGGAGCACACGGTCGCGATCCACTCCCGCGGGGTCTGGGTGCTCACCGCCCCCGATGGGGGAGCGGCGGGGCTCGCGCCGTTCGGGGTGAGCCCGGTCGCCCTCGACTGACCCCGGCGGCGGCTAAGAGTGAGCGGCACCACGACGATTGCGACTATGTCCGCGCGGGGAAATAGCGTAAGATGTCTAGTTGGGTGTGGCACGACTGCGTCAATCGGCGTGGTTCACGTGCGCCCGACGGTGTCGAAAACGATACCGGCACGAAACACGACGAATGCGGAGTATATGGCTAAGAAAAGTGATGCCATCGAGGTCGAAGGGACTGTGGCGGAAGCTCTTCCGAACGCGATGTTCCGGGTGGAACTCGACAACGGACACCTGGTGCTCGCCCACATCTCAGGCAAGATGCGTCAGCACTACATTCGGATCCTCCCCGAGGACCGCGTGATGGTGGAACTTAGCCCCTACGACCTCACTCGTGGCCGGATCGTCTACCGATACAAGTAGTCCCCACCCATCCGCGCAGGCGCCGGGTTAAGTTCCGGTGCGCGCCGAACAAGGAATAAGTGATGAAGGTACAGCCGAGCGTCAAGAAGATCTGCGACAACTGCAAGGTCATTCGTCGCCGCGGAGTCGTGCGGGTGATCTGCACGAACCTGCGCCACAAGCAGCGCCAGGGCTAGAACTGGCCGGCCCGCTCCCGGGCCATCCCAAGCGCATCACCGGTTCGCAAGAACTCCACCCTCGGTCGGAGGCCGAGGCCCAACAGGGAAGGTGGCGCGCACAGACCTCCGAAACCAACTAGGAGTAACGTTGGCACGTTTAGTTGGAGTGGACCTCCCCCGCGAAAAGCGGCTCGAGGTAGCGCTCACGTACATCTACGGTGTAGGCCGTACCCGTTCCAAGGAAGCCATCGCCGCCACCGACTTGAACCCGGACACCCGGGTGAAAGACCTTTCTGACGCGGATCTCGTCTCGCTTCGTGACTTCCTCGAAGCGAACTACCAGATGGAAGGTGACCTCCGCCGCGAAGTCGCCGCGGACATCCGCCGCAAGGTGGAAATCGGCGCCTACCAGGGTCTGCGTCACCGCCGCGGACTCCCCGTGCACGGGCAGCGCACGAAGACCAACGCACGCACCCGCAAGGGCCCCAAGCGCACCGTTGCCGGTAAGAAGAAGTAGTCCGTTCCCGGACCGACGACCTTAAAGGAAGAACACCATGCCTCCCAAGACTCGCGCAGCGGCCACATCACGCAAGCCGCG
>JAJYRV010000272.1 GCA_021793935.1 Actinomycetes bacterium
GTCGCCCGCCGGCCCGAGAGGCAGGTAACCTAGTTGTTAGGAATCTTTACATAACTGCTGTCGATGCTGGAGCTTCAATGTCGATCCCACTGATCCCCGTCCCGAATCACCTCGAAAACCGTGGCGGAGCTGCCTTCGCTCTTAGCGGGGAAACGAAGATCTTCGCGGATCCGGACTCGCAGGCAGCCGTGGAACTGTTCGTCGCGCAACTCCGGCGCGCGACGGGGTTCGATCTGGAGGTGCAACCCCTCACTGCGAACAACGCGGGTGGGGCGCCGTCGATGGGGCAATCGTCTTCCGGGTCGACCCCGAGGCGAACTACGCAGACGGTAGCGGGAACGCGGAAGCCTACCGAGTCGAGGTGAGTGCCGTATCGGTGAGCGTCACCGGCGCGAGTGCGCACGGGGTCTTCAACGCGACCCAGACGCTGCGCCAACTGTTGCCCGCCGCCGTCGAAGCGGAGCAAGTCCTCGCCGATTGGCAACTGCCAGCGGTCGACATCGTGGACTGGCCGGAATTCGAGTACCGCGGCCTCATGATCGACGTTGCCCGATCCTTCCTCACCGTCGAGGAGATAGAACGCATCATCGACTTTGCCACCCTCGCAAAAATCTCCCGCCTCCACCTGCACCTCAGTGACGATCAGGGATGGCGCATCGAGATCACCAACGAGGGCCGGGTGGACGGCGACACGATCGATTACACGCAGCTCACGGCAGTTTCAGGTGCGACGGCAATGACTCAGTGGGGGCACAACGGGGAGCCGGGGCGTACGGGCTTCTATACGCAAGCCGACTACCAACGGATCGTTGACTACGCTGCCCAGCGCCACGTCGTTGTCATTCCTGAAATCGATCTTCCCGGCCACACCATCGGTGCCCTCGCCGCGATCCCCGAACTCAACACGGCGGGCGCCTGCCACGAAGGGACCGAGGCGCAACCGGTGAGCCCCCCGGACGGAAGCGGCGACGTCGGCCACTCCTACCTCGACCCGCACAGTGAACACACCTACACCTTCGCCCGCCACGTGCTCAGGCAGCTCGCGCGGATCACGCCTGGGGAGTACCTCCACATCGGCGGCGACGAGCCGCTCAAGATGACCGAACGTCACGGTCACGAGGTTTACATCGAATGCGTCGGCCGGATCGTCGAGATCGTGCGCGAGGTGGGGAAGAAGCCCGCCGGGTGGAACGAGATCTCCGAGGTCAAGGCCGGGCCAGACATGATCGTTCAGTTCTGGCAGGGGGAGAGTACCCATACCATCCGGGCGGCAGAGGAAGGCGCGAAGATCCTGCTTTCTCGCGGTGAAAGCGCCTACCTCGATCAGAAGTACCACCCCGAATTCCCGATTGGACTCGACTGGGCGTGCAAGGGCGACTGCGATTTCCCCCGTTACTACGAATGGGAACCGACGCAACTCGTTCCCGAGCTGACTCACGACCAGATTGCAGGGGTGGAGGCGCCGCTGTGGTCCGAAACCCTGCGCGGCGTTTCGCAGATTTTCCTCATGGCCTTCCCCCGCCTCTTCGCCGCCGCTGAACTCGGCTGGTCAGCTCCGCACACCCGTTCTCTCGAGGGGTTCACCACGCGCCTCGCCGCACTTGCCCCCCGCCTCCTGCTCGGGGGTGGAAACTTCTACGACGGCGAAAAGGCGGCGTGGCAACCCGTCGTTGCCGGACTGGCTACGTCTGGATCAAGCGACGGTGATTCAAGCGCCGCTGGTGATAACGGCTCCCTCAGGGTCGCGCGGGTAGCCGCGCCCGGTGGCTTCATCCCAGAGGTCACGGTTGAGATCGACGGCCGGAGCCTGATCCCCAAAACCGACGTGATTCAGGACCGCGGGCCCCTTCACGCCGGGCCTGTCTTTGACGTGATAATCGACGGCGACGGGCTAGAGAGCGGAAGCTCCGGGCGGGTGCACGTGGGAAGCGAGAGCGCTCCGATCAAGGTCCACTAGTGCGGCCGGTCGGCGCAACCGTGGTCGGCGCTAGGGCGTGCTTACCCACACCGCCTCCGTCGCGACCCGGCCGAGTTGGATGGGCTCGCTCCCGGCGACGCTCACGCATATCGTTTCGGAGAATGGCGCCCCGGGGCTGAGCAGGAGGCGGGTGCCCACGCCGATCTGGGCGTCGGCGAAGAACTGTAGCAAGGAGGGATCGTCGTCGGAGATCCGCTCGACGGTCGCCTCACCGTGGGGCTCGACGGTGCTGAGCTGGGCGGCGTCTGGCGTGGGTAGGTGCCCGGCCTTTGAGGGAATCGGGTCGCCGTGTGGATCGCGGGTGGGGTAATCGAGAAACGCGTCGATGCGGTCGACGAGGCGATCGGTGACGGCGTGCTCGAGGACCTCCGCCTCGTCATGAACTTCGTCCCAGGTGTAGCCAAGAACCTGCACGAGGAAGGTTTCCAGCAGCCGGTGCCGGCGAACCATCGCGACGGCTGCACGCCGGCCCTCATCGGTGAGCGCGACGGCGCCGTAGGGGGTGTGCGTGACGAGTCCTTGTTCTGCGAGTTTGCGCACCGCATCCGAAACCGATGACATCGCCACGCCTGCTCGAGCGGCGATGAGGCTGGGCGTCACCGGGTCGTTCGACCATTCCTGAACACCCCAAATGATCTTGACGTAGTTCTGAGCGCTAGGCGTGAGGTGTTCGACTGACATGCCAATCAGCCTATCGAAATCATCCCGCGGCCAGCCCCGTCGTTGCTCCCTGAATGAGCAGGCTCGTGCCGGAGACGACGAGCCACAAGGTAGCGCCGAGAACGAGTGGGCGGATTCCGGTGCGGACGATTCCGGCGAGGTCGACGGAGAGTCCGATCGCGCTCAACGCGACGGTGATCAAGAAGACGGCGAGGGTAGCGCCCGCGTTCGTAGCGGCGTCGGGAAGCAACGGGTGAAGGGCCGCGAGGAGGATGAACCCGACGAGGAACCACGGCACGAGTTTGCCGATGGGTGGGCGGGCGGACCCGGCCTCGTGAGGCGAACCTGCTGGCGCGGAACGGCGGGAGACGAGGAGTGCTAGCCCGACCGCGATGGGGATGATCATGAGCGTGCGCGCGAGTTTGACGACGACCGCGGTGTCAGTGGCAATGGGCCCGTAGACGGTTGCGGCGGCAACGACGGAGGAGGTGTCGTTGACGGCGGTGCCGGCGAAGACGCCGAAGACGGTTTCCTCCATGCCGATCACATGCCCGAGCCAGGGGAACAACAGCACGGCCGCGATATTGAAGACGAACACTGTGGATAGCGCGTAGGCGATTTTCGTTGCCGCAGGTTTGAGCACGGGGGTGATCGCGGCGATCGCTGACGCTCCGCAGATCGCGGTGCCCACGCCGATGAGCGCGGTGAGGTCGGAGTCGATCCGCATTGCCCGGCCCAGGCCCCAGGCGGCAAGAAGACAGGCCGCGAGGGTGCCGAGCATCACTGGCAAGGAACTCCAGCCCACGGCTAGGACCTGGGTGAGGGAGACCTGCGCGCCGAGCAACACCACTGCCGTTTGCAGTAGCCGCGAGCTCGCGAATTTCACCCCACTGCCGAACCGGTCAGAACGCTGCAACGGATGGAACACGAGGGTCGCGAGGAGGCCGAGGAGCACCCCTGCCACGGGCCCGCCGAGGAGGGGCAGCACGGAACCGATAGCGGTAGCAACGGCGCCGATGACCAAGGAAAGGCCCAGGCCAGGAAGCAGGTCAGTAATCGATCGGGGCACCCTCACCACTATGCCGCATCCGCCGGTCAGCCCCATTCCCCCGTGAACACCGACGAGGCGCCCGCGCGGGCGAGGAAGTGACCCGTTAGACTGGCGCTGTGACTAATAACTCAGTAGCAAACGTGACCCTGAACGATGGCAGCACCATCCCG
>JAJYRV010000010.1 GCA_021793935.1 Actinomycetes bacterium
CCCTCAGTGGGGACTGGCAGTACGGACCCGCCCTCTTCGGGGCGGTGCTCGGAATCTTCGGCGGCGGGCTCGGGTTCTCCCTCGCGGTCTCGGGATTCGTCGTCTACCCGGTGCAACCACCGGGAACGAGCCCGTTCTCCACGACCGGAATGGGCGCCTTCGGGTTTACGCTCCTCGTGCAATCCGTTGCCGCGATCGCGACCTTCGCGCTCGCGATCCCGGCGCTGGTGACGGCGGCACTGGGGATCTTCCTCGCCCCGGGGTGGGGCTACGTCAGCCTCGCCGTCGGGCTCCTCACCGCGATCGCCAGCGTCTGGGCAGGAATCGTGCTGGGCGGGAAATTCCTCGACCAGCGCGGGCCGAACCACCTGCTCGCGATCCGCGGATGGACCGGCCACTGAGCGGCCACGGAGCGAAGGTGCGGCTCGGGGCTAATACTCCTCGAGCGCCTCGCGGCTCACCAGCAGCCGGCGCAGGGAATCCAACCGCGCGACCGCGGCCGGGCCCGCCTGCGCCGCCCACTCATCCAGCGCGCAGTACTGGTCCAGGTGCGTACACCCGCGCGGGCACGCGCTCGTCGCGGCGTAGATATCCTCGAACCCCGCGACGATCTGTTCGGGCTCGATGTGGGCGAGCCCGAAGGAACGCACGCCCGGGGTGTCGATGAGCCAGCCCCCTTCGAAGGGGAGCGCGACGGCGGAGGTCGAGGTGTGCCGCCCGCGGCCGGTGACGACGTTCACCCCGCCCGTCGCGCGCTCGGCCTCGGGGATGAGCTCGTTGACGAGGGTGGATTTGCCTACCCCGGAAGAACCGACGAGCACCGAGGTCCGCCCCACGAGGTGTTCCCGGAGCGCGGCCAATCCCTGCACGGTGCCGTGGTGCACGGCAGTCGGCACGGAGGGGACGTTGATCTGAGCGTAAAGATCGATGAGGGGCTGGGGATCGGCGAGATCGACCTTGGTCAGGCACAACACCGCGTCCATCCCGGCGTCGAAGGCAGCCACGAGGAACCGATCGATCATCCGGGTGGAGGGGTCGGGATCGGCGAGGGAGGAAACGATGACGAGCTGGTCCGCCCCCGCGATCATCACCCGCTCGGTCGGATCGGAATCGTCCGCGGATCGGCGCAGCACCGTTCGGCGCTCGTGGATCCGCACGATCCTCGCGAGGGTGTCGGGCGCGCCGCTGGTATCCCCGACGACGTCGACCCGATCACCGACGACGATCGAGGTGTTACGCAGTTCCCGTGCCCGGATGGAGCGCACCCGCACGCCCGTATCGAGCTCGACGTTGTAGCGACCCCGGTCGACCGTGGTCACCATCCCGGCTACGGCATCGCTGTGTTTGGGTCGCCGTTTGCTTCGGGGCCGACTGCCGCGGCGGCTCGGTCGGATCCGGACGTCTTCTTCTCTCCACTCCCGGCGCACTAGACACCTATCATCTCGTGCCACATACCGGGAAAGTCAGCGATGGTTTTTGACGTGGTGCCGATGTTGCGGATCTGCACCCCTGGGACCGCGAGCCCGATGATCGCCGCGAACGTCGCCATCCGGTGATCGTCGTAGGTCTCCATATCCGCCCCATGCAAACGTGCGGCCCCGCCGTGGATGCGCAAGCCGTCGGGAAGCTCCTGGGCGTGCCCGCCGAGCCGGGTGATCTCGGTGACGAGCGCAGCGAGCCGGTCGGTCTCGTGGCCGCGGAGGTGGGCGATACCCGTGAGTTCGGATTCGCCGTCGGCAAGGGTGCACAGGGCCGCGAGGGTGGGGGTGAGTTCCCCTGCCGCGGACAGATCCGCCCGCAGGGGAGTGATGCGCCCGGGCCCGGTGACGCGGAGCGTGCCCTCGGTCAACGTGACCTCCGCGCCCATCTGAGTAAGGAGATCGCGAAGGAGATCACCGGGTTGGGAGGTCCGGGCCGGCCAGCCCGGGACCCGCACCGTACCGCCCGTCGCGAGGGCAGCGGCGAGGAAGGGTCCTGCGTTCGAGAGGTCGGGTTCGATCGCGATGGTCCCCCCACGGATTGGTCCGGGGTGGACCCGCCACTCGTTCGGCCCGGTCTCCACCTCCACCCCACGGGAGCGCAGCGCGTCCACGGTCATGACGATGTGCGGTACCGAGGGGCTGCGTTCACCCACGTGCCGCACGAGGAGACCGCGGGTGTAGCGCGGGGCGGCGAGGAGGAGGGAGGAGATGAACTGGGAGGAGGCGGAGGCATCCACCTCGACCTCGCCACCGGCGAGTTCGCCCTCACCGTGGACGGTCACGGGTAGGTGCGTGGGCGGCTCCTGCCCCGCCGGGGAGGTGACCTGCACGCCGAGGTCGGTGAGCGCGTTCAGCACCGGGGCCATCGGGCGCTCGCGGGCATGCGGATCGCCGTCGAGGGTGACCGCCCCGCGCGCGAGTGCCGCGATGGGCGGGACGAAACGCATGACCGTGCCTGCGAGGCCGCAATCGATCTCGGCCGGACCCTCGATCGGGCCCGGCGTGACCGTGACCGTGGTCCCCTCGACCACGATGTCGGCGCCGAGGGCGCGGAGGGCATCAACCATGAGGTCCGAATCCCGGGACTGCAATGCTCCCGTGAGCGTGGTGGGTTCCTCCGCCAACGCGGCGAGCACGAGCTCCCGGTTGTTTTGAGACTTCGATCCAGGTACGTGAACGCGAGCGTCGATCGCCGTCGAGGTAGGGGCGGGCCACAAAGAATCAGGGGAGGTCATGGCTCTCAGCCTACCCGGGAGGCACGAGCTCCCGGCGGAGCCGGCCGCCACGTGGGACTCACCTAGCCGGGGTTCTGTAAACGCACCTACCTCTCACGCGAATAGGAAGGCGGGCTGGGATATGGACCACAACCAGCAAGAGCAGAACGGAGAAGCAGCGCCGTTGCGGGCGGTGGTGTACGTCAGAATCAGCGACGACCCCCGAGGGCAGCGAGCAAGTGCGGCGGGTGATCCGGCCCCAGTTCCGTGCGATGCTCAAAAACTTGGACGACGGTCAAGCGCAGGTGATGGTCGCCTACGACTTGGAGCGGGCGGCACGCGACCTGAGCGACCTGGAGGACTTGATCGACTGAAAGGCGAGGTCTCTCATCTTTAACCCTGTCCTTCTATCAGTTCAACTCAGGCTTCTCGTTGCTAACAATCCAATATGATCAACCCCCGGTTCGTCCTGGTCTACCTCTCCTGTGCTGTCAGGATCGTCTTCTCCCCCGGAGCGGCTCCGATCGCCGAAGCCAGGGCATCCGGGTACTGCGTGAGCGGCATGATCCGCGGGCGGGGCGGAACGAGCCTCCCGGTGCCGACGGCTGTGAAGAGTTCGGTGAGTGCCTGACGATAGCGAGCGCGTCGTGTCGCGACGAGGATCGGCAAGGAACAGATGCGCTCGCCCGGCCGCGCGTAGCGGCGCAGCGTGGAGGTGGCAAAGCCCGTGGCGGTGCGGCTGCGCCCCTGGCCGGGCGCCCCGCCGAATGCTGTGCGCACGACACGACCACCCGCGCGTACGGCTCTCCGCAGCGATCGGCTGCCGGTGTGGTCGATGGCCCCGTCGACGCCCCCTGTCGTCGCGTCGAGTATCTGGTCGATCCAGGCGGGGTCGTCGTAGTCATACACCGAGTCCGTGAACTGTTCGGCGTGGGTGCGGGAGCGCGGGGAGGCCGTGCCATAGACGGTGAGCCCTCGGATGGTTGCGAGCTGTGCGGCCCAGGCCCCGACTGCACCGCCCGCACCTTGGAGGAGGATTGTTTCCGACCCCTTCGCCAGCGCGTCGATGGCGAATCGGGCGGTGACGGCATCCAGCGGGATCGTCGCTGCGGTCGTGCTGTCGAGGAGGTCGGGCACCGGCACCAGCAGTGAGGGGGCGACGCTGATGAGGCTTGCGTGGGCACCCATCCGGGGCAGGATGCCCGCAACCCGCTGCCCGAGGTGCAGGCCGGAAGGGTCACCCCGAGGTAGACGTTCAACGACGCCCACGAAGTCGTAGCCGGGAACGAACCCCCGGACGGGCTGGAGCAGATAGTCACCGCGTACGGCCATCGCGTCGGTCACCCCGACCGAGGCATGAGTAACGCGGACCAGAGCACGGCGGCTGCGCTGCCTCCGCGGCATCCGCTCTCGGATCGCCGTCGCGTGTGCCCGACCAAACTGCTCCACGCGGATGGCGTGCCGGTCGGGCGGAAAATCGTTTAGGTAACATGTCATGCGGTCAAGAGTAGCGGAGATAGATGACATGTCACACGAGTCGGATGCGGCTGCAGCTCTCGCGTTCTCGTTCGAGGTCAAGAGCCTCGTCACCGAGCTGAATGCTGCGCTCGCCGCGCTGTTCCGCCCGCTCGGGCTGACCTGCGTGCAGGCCGAAGCGCTCATGGCCTTGGATGACCTCGGACCGGTCACCCTCAAACAGCTCGCCGCGCACCTGGTCGCCGAGTCGGGCCACCCGAGCCGACTCATCTCCCGCCTTGTCGAGAACGGTCTCGTCGTGCGAACCGGCTCCGCGAGCGACGGCCGCGCTGTCGTGCTCGAACTCACCGAGGAAGGAGCGCGGCTTGCCGCACGGGCCCGCGAAGCGCGAGCGCCGCTGCTCGCCGACTTCGCCCTGCACTACCGAGCACAGCTCGACGCCGCGACGACCCTCATCCGCGACCTCCGCCACGACCTCGCTGACCGCTAGACCGAAATGGCGCGCCCGCGCACATTCGCAGATGAGTGCGTTTAGGGCGCCGCGGCTAGTCCGTCGCCGCGTCTGCTTTCACCTGGGCGATCTCGGCCCGCTGATCCTGCCAATTGTGGTAGCGCCACCCGAGCGAGGGCGCGCCCTTGCGGTCGGCGGCCGCGAAGGTCAACCCCGCGATCGCGGCGGCTTTACCGAGGAACGCCGATAGGTTCGTGGCGCGCTGCTCCTTACTACGCAGCGGGTGCGCAACGACCGCCGCCGGGGCGGACGCGAGCGCGAGCACCGTGGCAGAGGTGCGTGGGGCTTTGCCGAGCGCAAACAGCAGCCCCGCACCGAGGCTCACCCCGGCATGCACACGTACCAGCGTGCGCAAGTTCGTGGGGATCGCGGGCACGGCCTCCCCAGCCTTGTCGATCGCTCCTTCAAGCGGCTGCAACTTTTGGGCGTGCTCATCGGGGTGGCGCAGCGCATCCACCGCATCGACGATGAACACAGACGCGAGCAGGGGGCGGGCGAGCACACGAATAAACTTCATACCCCCATTGCTATCGCAGGATGGGCCGATACGCCACCTCTTTCGCAATATCGGTTCCGGAATAAACCTGCCCCCCGTTCTCGTTATCGCTCATGTGAGTAGCAAAATTTTGGAACGCCCGAAAGCGCATGCCTGGGTGCCCCGCGACACGCGTGGGGAATTCCCGGTAGGCTCATACGGGATGGATACCTCACCCAAAAACCCGGATTCGTCGGCGCCGGAGCGCGGCGATTCTTCCGCCGCGCCCATCGCCGTGGAAGAAGAGACGGTTGAACAGCGTGACGAGCGCTTCACCCGGGACGCGATGCCATTCTTGGATCAACTCTACGGCGCGGCGCTGCGGATGACCCGCAACCCCACCGACGCCGAGGATCTCGTCCAGGAAACCTTCACGAAGGCCTACGCGGCCTTCCATCAGTACAAGCCCGGCACCAACCTCAAAGCCTGGCTGTACAGGATCCTCACCAACACCTTCATCAACAACTACCGCAAGAAGCAGCGAGAACCGTTGCAATCCGATAGCGGTGAAGTGGAGGATTGGCAGATTCACCGGGCCGCCTCACACACCTCGAGGGGCCTGCGTTCGGCCGAGACCGAAGCGCTGGAATTGCTGGGTGATTCGGTGGTCAAGGAAGCGCTCGCGGAACTGCCGGAGGATTTCCGGCTCGCGGTGTACCTGGCGGACGTCGAAGGATTCGCGTACAAGGAAATCGCCGAAATCATGAACACCCCCATTGGCACGGTGATGTCACGGCTTCACCGCGGGCGGCGCCAGCTTCGGGAGCTTCTTACCGACCACGCTCGAGAATTGGGAATGAAAGTGACGTCGAAATGAGCGAACACACCGATACTCCCGGCCAGTGCGAGGAGGCGCTGGCCCATCTGCAGGAATACATCGACTGCGAGATGTCCGAAGTGGACACCGTGCGGTTGGAGGAACACATCAACGGCTGTGACACCTGCCAAGCCGAAGTCGGCCTCGAGCAGCGTCTGCGCGCCCTGCTGCGCCGCTCCTGCATGGAAGAAGCGCCCCTTCACCTGCGTGAGCGGGTGCACAAGCAGATCACGATCATCAGCCAGCGCGTAGTTATCGAACGCCGGTGATCGGCTAACGCTGAGCCCTACTCGGCGAGGCAGGCCCCCGGTGCTGCCAGACCGTAACCGAGGTCGCGGAGGAACGGCAGCGGATCGTGGAGCACGCCCAGTGAACTCGGGTCGAAAACGCCGGTGTCGCGCTCGATGGTGTCGTCGATCGTGTGGTCGTTCTTACCCTCGTCGTCATCCTCTTCGATCTCGATATCGGGCGCCGGCGTGGTCTCCTCAGGCTCCGGCGTTTCCTCCTCGGTCGTGTCCTCGTCTTCCGGATCGGGAGACGGCGACTCCGATGGATCCGGATCTTCGGTCTCTTCCGGGTCAGGCGACGGCGACTCCGACGGGTCTGGGTCTTCGGTCTCCTCATCTTCCGGCTCGGAGGTCTCGGACTCGGTGGGGTCGGGCTCGGGAGTCTTCGTGTCCTCCGGGGTTGGTTCGGGCGAGGGCGTCGCGGCGTCGAAGATCAGCCGCCCGAGCGATGTGCCCTTACCTGGGACGACCCCCGGCTGAGTGTGAATCTCCAGGTGCAGGTGGGGCCCGGTGGAATTACCATTCGTACCCACCTCCGCAATGATCTCGCCTGCGCGAACCTCCTGGTCTGCCTCAACGAACACGCCGTCGGGATACATGTGCACATACCAGGAGGAGAACTCGATCCCATCGACCTCGTGGTCGATAATGACGAGTTCGGAGGAACGCCCCGCCCGTCCGGGGCCGGCGTAACTCACGGTTCCGCTCGCGACTGCGTGAATAGGTGTGCCCATCGGCGCTGCGAGATCAACCCCTGCGTGCAGGCCGCCACTGCCCGTGATCGGGTGGGTCCGCATTCCATAGTTGGAACTGATGCGAAACACTCCCGGTGGAAGCGGGGAAGAGATGCATACGGAGCCGTCGCCCGGATCAGTGAGCTCTGCCTGGCCGGTGGCAAGGTCGACGAACGGGTCAGCATCGTCGCCGACGGTGATCCCCGGCTGCACTTCGAGTCGATCCGGCTGGGAGCGGGAGGCAGCGGAACTTCGGTCCGACTCCTCAATGGAGGTGAACGCCGGTTGCGGCGACCCCACCCCTGCGATGTTGAGTGCTGCAACGAGGGCACCTGCGCTGAGGAGCACAGCGCCATGACGTATGAAAGCGCGCCAGCGGCCGTGACGTTCTGGCCCCATTCCACCTCCTTGGCAAGGATTGAGATTCTACTTCAAGAACGTGAGTTTCAGCGAGGGAACGAAGGAAACAGTTTGGCACGCATAAACCCACCGCCACAATGGCGGTGGGTGAGGTGCGTTCGTTAGGCGTTTGGACGCTTGCCGCGGTTCGCAGGATTCTTGCGACGGGCTTTGCGTTTACGTGCACGTTTGCTCACGGTGCCTCCTTCTGACTCACCTCCAATTGTCGCACATATTGCACAAGCCGTGGCAGATCTGGCCACGATGCGGAATCCGGGAAATGCGCCTAGGGTGAGCAGATGCGGTGCATCTATGTTGACTCCTTCTCCGCTGGCGACCTCGCCGGGCTCAAGGTCGGGGAGCTATCGCCGACGTATCCTCCCGCCCAGGGGGTAGAAGACCCTGACCCTGAGACGTGGGTGCCGGTACGCCTGCGGGCAGCATCGTTGAATCACCACGACCTTTGGAGCCTGCAGGGAGTTGGCCTTCCCGAATCGTCGCTGCCGATGGTGCTCGGCACGGACGCGGCGGGGACGACCGAGGACGGCTGGGACGTCATCGTCCACTCGGTGATCTCCTCACCGGTGTGGGCGGGGCCCGAGACCCTTGATCCCCGTCGGACACTCCTTTCGGAGAAATACCCCGGCACGTTCGCCGAAGAGGTCTGGGTGCCCGCACGAAACCTCGTGGACAAGCCAGCCGAGCTCACTTTCGCCGAAGCTGCGTGCCTGCCGACCGCCTACCTCACCGCCTACAACCTCCTGTTCGCCTCGGCCAACCTCGAACCGGGCCAGCGCGTACTCATCCAAGGAGCAACCGGTGGGGTAGCGACCGCGGCGACGATGCTCGCACGCGCCGCCGGCGCGCACGTCACCGTGACGAGCCGGTCGGAAGAGAACTTTGCCCATGCCCGCGACGTCGGCGCCCACGAGGTCGTCCTCAGCGGTGAGCGAATCCGCCCTGTGGATGCGGTGATTGAGACCGTGGGAGCAGCGACGTGGGCGCACTCGCTACGGAGTCTCAAACCGGGCGGCCTCGTCGCGGTAGCGGGGGCGACGACCGGGCCGGACCCGAGTGCGGATCTGGCGCGGGTGTTCTTCCGGAACCTGCGGATCGTGGGGACGACCATGGGAACACGGCCGCAACTCCAACAACTCGTTGACTTCCTCCTCGCCGCCGGGATTCGGCCGAGGATCCACGCGGAATATGATTTTGATTCCGATGCTGAGGTCCGCCGCGCGTTCGAAGAATTCTACTCCGGGGAGGTCATCGGCAAGGCCGTTCTCGTGCGGCGCTGAACTATTCGCGCGGTCCGAGCCCGACCCAGTCGTGCCAACCGTTGTGCAACACGAGCCAGGCGAGCAGCCCGTACCCGGCCTGGCCCGGTAACACGCCATTGCCCGCGGTGATATCCGAATGCCACTGCTCATGGTTGCGCAGCGGCTCGAAGGTCTCCGCGTACGGGATCCGGCGGCGCCCGCAGACATCGGCGAACGCGGCAGAGAGCTCCTCCTGGGCCGCTGGGTCGAGATCGGAACGCGGCGGGGGGCCGACGACGAACGTCGAAACGGAGGAGTTACCCGCGTCGTCGAGGATGTTGGCGAGATTGAGGCGGCTGCGCGCGAGCGAAACCTCGTTGACGAGGTCGTGGGCGCCCAGCGCGACGACGAGGAGGTCGCCTTCGCCGGAGAAACGGAGCCGACACTCGCCCGCCCAACGCGCCCCGAGCTCCGTCGTCGTCTCCTCCGGCACGGCGAGGGTGTAGGTCGGGGGAGGCTCGGCCGTGCGGGCGACGACGCGACCCACCCAGCCCATTCCCCGGGCGTCTCCGATTCCCGCGGCGAGTTCATCTCCGATGACGCAGAGGGTCACTTAGCGAATGCCTTCGTCAATAGTTCCTCCTGCTCGAACTTGTGCAGCGCCATCGTGCCGGCGGACGGGGCGGCCGAGGGATCCCGCGAGACCACGCGGATGCCGCGTTCGGCAACTGCGGGAACCTGTTCGGGCAGGTTCAACGCGAGGTAGCCCCACGGTCCCTGGTTCTCCGGCTCGTCCTGAACCCACACGAGTTCCGCGCCGTTGTACTTGGCGATCTCCGCAGCGATCTCCTCGGCGGGAAGCGGGTAGAGCTCCTCGATCCGCACGAGGGCGAGGTCCTGCCGGTCCTGCTTGCTGCGCTGGGAGAGCAGGTCGTAGTAGACCCGCCCGGAGCACAAGATGACGCGGGTGACCTGCGCCGGATCGGCAGCAGCATCGCCGATCACCGGTTGGAAGGTTCCGGTGGTGAAGTCTTCGACCTGGGAGGCCGCTGCGCGGAGGCGCAGCAGCTGCTTGGGGCTGAACACGATGAGCGGACGCCGCGGGCGCTGGTAGGCCTGGCGGCGCAGCAGGTGGAAGTGGTTCGCCGGGGTCGAGGGCTGGGCAACGATCATGTTGTTCTCCGCACACAGCTGCAAGAACCGCTCGATGCGCCCGGAGGAGTGGTCGGGGCCCTGCCCTTCGTAACCGTGTGGCAGGAGCAGCGCAACTGAGGAGCGCTGGCCCCACTTCTGCTCCGCGGAGGAGATGAATTCGTCGATGACCGTCTGGGCACCGTTGACGAAGTCACCGAACTGAGCTTCCCACAGCACGAGCGCGTCCGGGCGCTCAACGGAGTAGCCGTACTCGAAGGCGAGGGCCGCGTACTCGCTCAGGGAGGAGTCGTATGCCCAGAACTTCGCCTGGTCCCGAGACAGGTGCATGAGCGGCGTCCACTCGGAGCCGTCATTGTGATCGTGGAACGTTGCGTGCCGTTGCACGAACGTCCCGCGCCGGGAGTCCTGGCCCGCCAGGCGCACCGGCACTCCTTCGAGGAGGAGGGATCCGAAAGCGGCAAGCTCGCCGAAGCCCCAGTCGATGCCGCCTTCCAGCGACATCTTTTGCCGCCGTTCCAGGAGCTGCTGCAGCTTGGAGTGGACGGTGAAGCCTTCGGGGGAGTTCGCGTGCGCCGCCCCGATGTGGGCGAGGGTCTCGGGATCGATCGCCGTCTGCCAGCCCACCATGACGCCGGCATCTTCCTGCTGGGAGGCGGGGACCTCGAGGCCCGCGACGGATTCCGATTCCGCATCGGAGGCCGTCCGCGAGCCGGTGAAGATCCGCTCGAGTTCCGCCTGGAAGTGCTTCAGCGCTTCCGCCGCCTCCTCTTCGGTGATGTCGCCCCGCCCGACGAGCGCCTCGGAGTACAGGGTCCGCACGGAGGGCTTGTCCTCGATGAGGGAGTACATCACCGGTTGGGTCATCGAGGGATCGTCGCCCTCGTTGTGCCCGCGGCGACGGTAGGAGATGAGGTCGATGACGACGTCGCGGTTGAATTCCTGGCGGTAGTCGAACGCGAGCTTCGCCACGTGGGCAACCGCTTCGGGGTCGTCACCGTTGACGTGGAAGATGGGCATCTGCATGCCCTTGGCCACGTCGGTGGCGTACATCGTGGAGCGGGAGGCGGCCGGTCCGGTGGTGAACCCGATCTGGTTGTTGATGATCACGTGCACGGTGCCGCCGGTGCGGTAGCCGCGCAACTGGGAGAGGTTGAGCGTCTCGGCGACCACGCCTTGGCCGATGAACGCGGCGTCACCGTGGATGAGGATCGGCAGCACCGAGAACCCTTCACCGCCCAGGTCGAGGCGGTCCTGCTTGGCGCGCACGATCCCTTCGAGCACGCCGTTGACCGCTTCCAGGTGCGAGGGGTTGGCGGCGAGATACACCTTGG
This sequence comes from Actinomycetes bacterium, assembly GCA_021793935.1. The sequence goes on from JAJYRV010000010.1 coordinate 11,200, forward strand.
TCGTGTCACCGGCGGGGGAGGTGTACGTCCCCTCGGTACCGAGGTGGTACTTCACGTCTCCCGAACCCTGCACCGAGCGGGGGTCTTCATTGCCCTCGAACTCGTTGAAGATCTGCCCGTAGGACTTGCCGGCGATATTGGCGAGCACGTTGAGCCGGCCCCGGTGGGCCATGCCGATGGCAACCTCATCGAGGTTCTCCTCCGCGGCCCGCGTGAGCACCTTGTCCAGCAGCGGGATGACGGATTCGCTGCCTTCCAGGGAGAACCGTTTCTGGCCGACGAACTTCGTTTGGAGGAAGGTCTCGAACGCTTCAGCTTCGTTGAGCTTGTGCAGGATCTGCAGCTGCTCTTCCCGGGCCGGCTTCTCCCACCCGGCTTCCAGGCGCCGTTGCAGCCACCGCCGCTGCGCGCCGTCATGCAGGTGCATGTACTCCGCGCCGATGGTGCGGCAGTAGGAATCGCGCAGCAGGCCCAGGATGTCGCGGAGCTTCATCCGTTCTTTGCCGCCGAACCCGCCGGTGGGGAATTCCCGGTCGAGGTCCCACAAGCTCAGCTGGTGGTTCTGGACATCGAGATCGGGGTGCTTGCGCTGGCGGTAGGCAAGGGGGTCGATATCGGCGATGAGGTGACCGCGGGAACGGTAGGCGTGGATGAGTTCGGAGATCCGCGCCGGTTTGCCGAGCTCGGTGATCGGATCGCTGGAGAAGTCCTCGACCCACCGCACGGGCTCGTAGGGGACCCGCAGCGCGGCGAAGATCCGGTCGTAGAAGCCGTCCTTGCCGAGGAGTTTGTTGTGGATGATCCGCAGGAAGTCGCCCGACTGGGCCCCCTGGATGATCCGGTGGTCGTAGGTGGAGGTGAGGGTGAGGACCTTCGAAACCCCCATCTTCGCGAGGGTGTCGGTCGACGCCCCTTGGAACTCGGCGGGGTAATCCATCGCCCCCACGCCGATGATCGTGCCCTGGCCCTCCATGAGGCGGGGAACCGAGTGGACCGTGCCGATGGTTCCGGGGTTGGTCAGGGTGATCGTCGTGCCCATGAAGTCATCGAGGGTGAGTTTGTTCGCCCGCGCACGCTTGACGATGTCCTCGTATTCGCGCCAGAACTCATAGAAGTTCATCGCCTGCGCGTTCTTGATCGAAGGAACGAGTAACTGGCGGGTGCCATCGGGCTTGGCGAGGTCGATCGCGAGACCGAAGTTCACAGCGGCGGGGCGCAGCACCCCGGGCTTGTCGTCTTCGACCCGGAAGCCGGCGTTCATCTCCGGCATCTCCCCCAGCGCTTCCACGACCGCGAAGCCGATGAGGTGGGTGAAGGAGACCTTCCCGCCGCGGGAGCGGGCGAGGTGGTTGTTGAGCACGATGCGGTTATCGATGATGAGCTTCGCCGGCATCGCGCGCACCGAGGTTGCGGTGGGGACCTGCAGGGAGGTCTCCATGTTGGTGACGACCCTCGCCGCCGGTCCGCGCAGGCGCTCAACTTCGTCATCGCCGCCGGCGCTGCGAGGAGTGCCCGGTTCCTGGACCTGGGTGTAGGGCGCGGTCGGAGCGACCGCCACGGGCTCCGCGATCTCGGGAACCTCGGTTACCGCGGGGTCCTCGCCAACGTCGGCAGGGATCGGGGCGGATTTGGGTGCCGCGGAGGTCGTCGGCTTCGCGGGCGCGCTCGGTGTTTGCTGGGGAACCGACTCTGCGGGCGTGGCGGCATGGTTCTTCGACTCAGTGGAAGCGGCGGCGGTGGGATCGGGTCGGTGTTTGGCGAAGAAGTCTCGCCACTCTGGTCCAACAGCTTCGGGATCGGCTAGGAACTTTTCGTATTGCTCTTCGATGAGCCATTCGTTCCCACCAAAGCTCTCGGTAAAGGACGCTGGGTCATGAGGTGCCTGTGCGGACACGGGGGAGATCGCCTCTTCCACTCTCCAGTGAATATGTTCACCTCCAACCCTAGGCGATCAGGGCCGGATTTCCCGCACCCAGGTGGGGTGAATAACGTAATTCTCTTCCCCGAGCGGGGTTGGGTGCAGGCGATGCCAAGCCCGGGCAAAGACCAGGTCACTGTTCGCACCGAGAACCGTGTGTACTTCGTTACGCCGAGGCATTCCGCACCCGGGAACCTGCGGTGACGACTCCTTGGCGAGGGGGCCGAAGCGGCCGGCGCGGGCTCGAACGCAAGCGCCGCCGTCGGCGTCGCTAAACCATGGGGAAGGCGGGCAGGGAGACCCGAATGAGCGCGCCGATATTTCCCGGCGGGTCGACGACGGCGATCTCGCCGCCGTGCAAGCCCACGGCCCAGCGTGCGATCGCGAGCCCCAGGCCTGTGCCACCCGTCGTGGGCTGGCCGGCGTGGGTGGGGGAGTTGCCCCGTTCGAACCGCTCAAAAATTCGCTGCCGATCCTCCTCGGGGATCCCCCCGCCCTCGTCATGCACATCGATGAAGATGCGCTCGCCCTCGCGCCTGGCGGAGATCGTCACGACGCCGTCGGTGGGCGAGTGCCGCACCGCGTTCTCCAGCAGGTTCGCGAGCACCTGGCGCAGCCGGGCCTCATCGGCGGTGATGGTGAGGTCTGCGGGATGGGAATCCACGCGCCACGTGAGCGATTTCGTGCTCGTGTTCCGGGCGTCGTTGATGACGTCCTTCAGGAAGGGTCGCAGCGGGATCTCCTCCAACGACAAGTCCGCGGCACCTGCTTCCAGCCGGGACAGATCGAGGAGGTAGGACACGAGTCGGGAGAGCCGTTCGGTTTGGGCGAGGGCAGCCTCCAGCGCCGCGGGCTCTGGTTCGATCACCCCGTCGGCGAGGTTCTCCATCTGCGCCCGCAGCGCGGCGACCGGGGTGCGCAGTTCGTGGGAAACGTTCGCGACCATCTCCCGGCGTTGCGCATCGAGCGAATCCAGATCGGCAGCCATCGAGTTGAACGCCGCCGCGAGCTCTCCCACCTCGTCCTGAGAGTTCGTCGTCACCCGGGTGGAGTAGTCACCTTGGGCCATCCGACCGGCGGCCGCCGTCATCTCCCGCAGCGGCCGGGTCATGCCACGGGCGAGGATCTGGGTGACGAGGAGGGAGGCGATGAACGCGACCGGGAACGTGCGCAGCACCCCGAACCCGAACCGCAGCCCCGCCCACGTGACGATCATATAGATGACCACCGTGGCCACGATGATGTATCCGAGCTTGGCCTTGATCGAACGGACCGGGTCTAGTGGACGTAGATCCCGGTCCCGGGCGCGGGACCACAGCGAACCGCTCGAGTGCCGTTTGGGCGCAGGGGTGGGGCTCATGGCGAACTCAGGAGGCGGGTTCGAGCGCGTAGCCGACCCCGTGCACCGTGCGGATGAGGTCGGAGCCGAGTTTGCGCCGCAGCGCTTTGATGTGGGAGTCCACGGTGCGCGTGCCCGAGGCGTCGGCCCAGTCCCACACCTCCGCGAGCAGCCGCTCCCGGGAAAGCACGGTGCGTGGGCTCTGCGCGAGGCACACGAGCAGGTCGAACTCCGTGGGCGTGAGGTGGGCTTCCTCCTCCCCGCGGAACACGCGCCGCGCGCCGCGGTCGATCGAGAGGTCCCCGAGCGTGATCGGTGGCTCCCCGCTCGCGACGGAGGCGGCTGCCGAGGCGCGCTCCACGCGGCGAAGGAGCACCTTGAGTCGCGCTACGAGTTCCCGCATCGAGAACGGCTTCGTCATGTAATCATCCGCGCCCACCCCCAGCCCGATGAGCATGTCCATCTCGTCATCGCGGGCGGTGAGCATGAGCACCGGCGGCGGCAGCGCGAGGTCCGCTTGGATCCGGCGGCACACTTCCAATCCGTCGATGCCCGGGAGCATGACGTCGAGCACCACGAGATCAGGCCGCAGTTGGTTCGCCGAAGCGACCCCGCTGTGGCCGTCAACGGCGACGTGGGGGACCCAGCCTTCCGCTTGGAGGCGGCGAGCGATCTGGTTCGCGATGTCCGGTTCGTCCTCAATTATGAGCACAACGGGCGCGTCGTGATTTCCTGCCATGTGTTTACTGTGGCACAAACCTCATGACAAGCGGGGGAAGCCGGGTGTGTTGAGGCGGTGGGTGCGGCTAGAGTGTTGGCCACAATGTCTGGTCATAGTGGCCCAGTTGAGGCAGTGGCATGATCCTCGACTGGATATTTGTCGGTATCGGTGTCGTACTCACGCTCGGCACCTTCGTCTTCGTTGCGGCCGAGTTCGCCCTCGTTGCCTTGGACCCCGCGGTCATCGATCGGCTCACGACCGACCCCGATCCCGCGACAGCCCGCAAGGCCGGCCGCGTGTCTAAGGCGCTGCGGCACCTTTCCACGGAGCTCTCCGGGGCGCAGGTGGGGATCACCCTCACGACCGTGCTGCTCGGCTACACGATGCAAGCGGCGATCGCGAACCTCATCGGGGCCGCCTTCGCCCACACCGAGCTCGCGGCCGCGGCGGCGACGGTCATCGCCGTCACGTTCTCCCTCATCATCGTCAACGCGTTCTCCATGCTCGTGGGCGAGTTGATTCCCAAGAACTGGGCGATCGCCGACCCCTTGGGGGTAGCGATGCTCGTCTCCCCGGTTCAGCGGGGCTTCACCGCGCTGTTCCGGCCCCTGATCGTCATGCTCAACGCGTCCGCGAACGCGATCTTGCACAGGTTCGGGATCGAACCGAAGGAGGAACTCTCCGGAGCGCGATCCGCCCCCGAATTGGCTTCCTTGGTGCGCCACTCAGCGCAGGCGGGAACCCTCGATGTCGGCACGGCGACCCTGCTCACCCGCTCGATCGCGATGAATGAACTCAGCGCGGTCGATGTGATGACCGACCGGCTCCGCCTCGAGACCCTCCGGAAGGATGACACGGTCGCCGATCTGCTCGAGAAGGCATACGCCACCGGTTTTTCCCGGTTCCCGCTGATCGGGGAGACCTCCGATGAAATCGCTGGGGTCGCCACGCTGCGCCGGGCGATCGCCGTGCCCTACGAGAAGCGCGGAGACGTGCCGGCAGGTGCGGTGATGGAGCCCATCTCCAGCGTCCCGGAGACGATGAATCTTGCGCCCTTGCTGCTGGAACTGCGTAACCTGGGCGCCCAGATGGCCGTCGTCGTCGATGAGTACGGCGGCACCTCCGGAATCGTCACCCTCGAAGACGTCGTCGAGGAAATCGTCGGGGAGGTCGCTGATGAGCACGACCGGCTCCGGCTCGCCGTCCGCGCCGTCGGGCCGGGAACCTGGCTGATCCCCGGAACGCTGCGCCCCGACGAACTGGAGACCTACACCCAGATCAGCGTTCCGAACGACGCCTCCTATGAAACCATCGGCGGGCTGATCTTGAACGAACTCGGCCGCCTGCCCAGCGTCGGTGAGAACGTCGAATTCCCCGGAGTCACCCTCACGGTGGAACGGCTATCCGGGCGCCGCATCGAACAAGTGCGGGTGCGAGTGGAGGAAAGCCAATGAGCGTAACGACGGCGCTCCTGCTCGCCGCGGTGCTTCTCCTCGCCAACGCGTTCTTCGTCGGTGCGGAGTTCGCGATCATGTCCGTTCGGCGGGCACAACTCGAACCCCTCGTCGAGGAGGGGGTGCGCGGTTCCAAGACGACGATGTACGCCGTCGAACACGTCTCGCTCATGCTCGCCGCAGCCCAGCTCGGCATCACCGTGTGTTCGACCGGGTTGGGGGCAGTGGCCGAGCCGGCGCTCGCGGGGTTGGTGGAGGCGCCGTTGGTGCGCCTCGGCCTGCCCGCCCAGACCTCCCACATCATCGGGTTCCTCGCTGCGCTCGCGATCGTCATCTACCTGCACGTGGTGCTCGGCGAGATGGTTCCCAAGAACCTTGCAGTGGCGGGCCCCGAGCGGGCAGCGCTGTGGTTCGCGCCGCCGCTGGTGTGGATCGCGCACGTCATCAAACCCATCATCAGTGTGCTGAACTCGATCGCCAACGCCGTGCTGCGGATGTTCGGCGTGGAACCCAAGAGTGAGGTGAGCGCCACCTTCACCGCGGAGGAGGTCGCCTCGATCGTCGCCCGTTCCCAGGCGGAGGGGATCTTGGAGGATGAGGTGGGCCTGCTGTCGGGCGCGCTGGAGTTCTCCGGCTCTCACGCGGGGGAAGTGATGGTGCCTCTCGACGGCGTCGTCTCCCTTCCCAGTGGGGTGAACATCGCCGAAGTCGAGGCGGCGGTGGCGCGGACCGGCTTCTCGCGCTTCCCGGTGCACAACGATGCGCAGGAGATCATCGGCTATCTCCATGTCAAGGACACGTTGTACGCCAAGACGGCGGAGGAACGGGAAGAACCCGTTCCCTCCTGGCGGGTGCGGGCCCTGACCAATGCCCGCAGCACCGATGACATTGAGGACGTGCTCACGTTGATGCAACATTCCGGTGCCCACCTGGCGCTGGTTTCCGAGGGGCAAGAGCCGCTCGGGGTGATCTTTCTGGAAGACATCCTGGAAGAACTCGTCGGCGAAGTGCGAGATTCCACGCAACGCTGGGGCCGGTAGTTGCGGGGCACGGTGTGAACGGGACGGGCAATTTTGTGTTGTTATGCACAACCTGTCGGCAGCGACGGAAGAAAAGCGTTATGGTTCTACAGGCAGGTTTTCCCGCACGAAGAAAATCTGCGTCAAGCCCTTGTTGTTTTCCCTTGGTAGCTGTGCCGGAGGCCGTGTGAACACTCAGCGATATGCACCCGCTGAGGCGTACCCAACCCGCCGCTCGCTCCGGGAAGCAGAGAAGCGAGCGCGGAAAGGCGAACGACGCACGTTTCGGCCCGTCACGCCGGAACGTGAAACGAAGGCGACCGCGCCCGAGGTCGGTTCCCGCATCCCCGAACGCACTTACGCACAGCGTGGCCCAGATTACCGGGTCCCGCAGATTCCGTTCCCGCCCGTGCGCGGGAAGTCCGAGCCGGTGAACTTCCCGATCATCCCTGAACAGGTCGACGAACTCCCTCCGGCGCCGAAGCCCGCAACCCGGCGAGGCCGGCTCGTGCCGCGGGTAGCGATCCTAGGGAGCCTCGCCGCCGCCACGACGGTCATCCCCCTCAACGGTCCGCCCACGTCGGCCGCGAACGCGGAGGAAGGCGTGGAGTACGGCGCGACCGACGTGCTTGACGTGCTTATGGATGTTGACCCCGAGGTCGCGGCCGAACCCGAGGCCGACGCGCTCAGCGCCGACCCGATGGTCGGGGTGCGCGCCGCCGTCTCCGCGAGCCGGAACACCGAACGGGAACCAGGATCCTGCAGCGCGCTCGCAGGCAGCGTCAACGGCGCCGCAGCAGCTGAGGTCGCCTCCCGTGCCCCGGAAGTGGTCATGCCCCTCACCGACGGCAGCTACCGGATCTCCTCCCGTTACGGGCACCGCTCGCTGTGGGGCCGCTACTCCCTTCACACCGGGATCGACTTCGCTGCGTCCGCCGGGACCCCGATCCACTCGATCGCCGACGGCGTCGTGGAGTACACCGGGCCGGGGAAAGCGGGCCGCTCGAGCATGCTCATCATCGTGCGCCACGAGATCGACGGCGAAACGATCCGTTCCTGGTACGTGCACATGTACAGCAACGGGGTGTACACCGCGCCGGGACAACAGGTGAAAGCTGGCGAGGTCATCGGGTCCGTGGGATCGAACGGCAACTCCACCGGGCCGCACCTGCACTTCGAGATCCACCTCGATGACAACCTCACCACGACCGACCCGGCGGCGTGGTTAGCGAATAACGGCGCGGTTCCTCTCGATCAGGAAACTCGCGAATGCTTGGAACAATAGCGGCTCCTTCGCGCAGTGGCCGGTGCTCGCAGCGCCCCACCTGATCCCAACGCGTCTCGGCACCGGATCACACCGGGCAACGGATCGCACCGCGGGGGCACCGGACCACACCGCCGGGCGGGCGCGTTCACGAGAGGGTGAGCCCCCATTGCAGCAGCCACGAGGCGCCGGGGGCGAGTGCGTGGAGGCGGTCGCCGGTTCTGAACGCGTTCGCCGGGCAGGTCATCGGTTCCACCGCGAGACCCGGGCGCGGCGCGGGTGAGGGATCGGAGCACAGCTGCCATACCCGCAACGGTTCGCGCATCCACGCGGCAGCCGTGGCGCCGTCGTCGCCGTGCAGATACACCCAGGATCTTCCCGACTCATCGAAGCGCGGCATACCGAAGGCGTCGTCGAGCCGGAGGTCACCCAGGGGCTTCCCGCCACGGAAATCGAATTCGCGGGGAACCTGCTCCTCTGCCACGGGCAGCAGGCGGGCATCGGAGCGGAACCACGTACCCACATCCGCCGTGAGGGTCGCTCCCTCCAGGCCGCCGGGCCCCGCGGCGAGCCACGGGTGGAACCCGACCCCGAACGGCGCGGCCCTGCCGCCGTGGTTCTCCGCGCGGAAATCTACGGTGAGGTGGGCTCCCTCGAGCAGGTAGGTGATCGACAGCCGCAACGGGAAGGGATAGCCCGCACTCGCGGCGAGATCGACAGTGAACTCTGCGCGCCCGGGCGCGACCTGCGCCGGCTGCCATGGCTCGGTCATCACGAGCCCGTGAATTGCGTTGTCTCGCTCCGGTTCGGTGAGGGGGAGGCGGTATTCCTCTCCCTCCCAGGAGTAGGTGCCCGCATCGATCCGGTTCGGCCAGGGCGCAAGTACCGCACCGTGGGCGCCCCAGGGAAGCTCCTCTCCGAACGGGACGATCACCTCGCGGCCGGCCACCTGGAAGCGGCGAAGGTGGGCGCCGACCGTCGTGATCTCGACGCGGCTGTTCCCCGAGTGCAACTCGATGACGTCGCCGATGGGGGAATCAGATCGAGCCATTGCGGCGTCCCTTTCTCATAAAAATCAATGCGCCAGTTTTGCTGGAGGCACTGATGACCCCTCAAGCTCGCGGCTCCGAAACGCGGGTGCGTGCGGATGCGCAGGGTCACGAGTCTACCCTCGGACAGCTCTACCGTGCACAGGTCGCAAGTTCCAGTTGGAGGGGTAAACGGTCCCTCTTGCCGCAGCCAGGTTTCGCGCGATGAGGGGCGCTTCGCCATCCTCGGGGAAGGCTTTACTGGCGTACCCCCGCTCGGCGTCTTCGGCTCGCTTCGACTGAATTTTGCGCCACCTAGACGTTGCGTGCACCTCGTTGGTCGCCGCTGGATTCGGCGATCCTGCGGGCGTCAGGGCCACGGGATGAGGGTAACCAGCCGCTGTTGACTTCGGCCGGTGTTGACGTCGCGCAGGGCAGCCATCTGCCAGACTTGTTCCACGAATCCAGGAAGGATCAACGTGATATCCGAATATACCCACGCATTGGGAGAGGCGAGCCGGCATGGATGGGGGTTCCTCGCGGCGTACGGGGCCACCTGGTTGGTATGTGCAGCGTTCTGGCGTTGGGCGGCTCCGCGCGTGGCCGCGTACGCGACGCTGTTTCAGGGCATGGTTGCCTTGCCGGTTGCGTTGGGCCTGACCGCGGTGAGCGCCCGAGCCGATCGTCCCGAATTAGAAGGGATGAACTCGCTATCTGTGTTACTCAGCGCCGGTCAGTTGCTTGCATTGCCACTCGTGATCTTTCTCGTTGCTTCGCGCCGGTACACGCTCGTGCCGTTGGCGATGGCGATCGTGCTCGTGGTGCATTTCGCCCCGTACTCGTGGCTCTACGACACCCCCTTGTACCTGGCCATGGGCGCAGCAGTGTCGATCGGCGCTACCGCCGCGATGGGACTCAAAGGCCGAGCCGACCTGACGGAGGAGCAGCGTTCAGCGATGCAGGCAGGGCGCACGAGCGTGGTCACGGGTCTCGTGCTGGTTGCCAGCGCCGCCATCGCGTGGTTCCTGTAGGTCCTCACACCTCCCCCCGTGACGCACGGATTGCTGTGACCTGCCGGTTTCCACGCCCGAACGTTTTTGTGTGGGGCTGGTTTGCGGTAACGATTACGGGGGATGTTCCCCAGGTTGGGTGGGTGCAGGTGTGTGGGGCTGGTTTGCGGTAACGATTACGGGGGATGTTCC
>JAJYRV010000273.1 GCA_021793935.1 Actinomycetes bacterium
CGGCCGGGCGCATTCTCTCGAACGCGGGGGCCGGCGAGCACAAGCCCGCCACCTCCACGATCAACTGCACCGTGTCGGGCACGATCGAGGACTCGATGGAGAGCATTCTCGATCACGTCAAGCAGGCCGGGCTTACGCTGCGTGCCGGATGCGGGGTAGGGTACGAGTTCTCGACCCTGCGCCCCAAAGGTGCGTTCGTGGCTGGAGCCGGTGCGTCGACTTCCGGTCCGCTGTCCTTCATGGACATCTACGACCGGATGTGCGCGACGATCTCCTCGGCCGGCGGGCGGCGCGGGGCCCAGATGGGCACCTTCGACGTCGGGCACCCGGATGTGCTCGACTTCATCCGCGCGAAACGCGAAGACGGTCGGCTGCGTCAGTTCAACCTGTCGCTGCTGATCACGGACGAGTTCGTCGCCGCGGTCAAGGCCGATGCCGAGTGGAAACTCGCCTTCCCGGTCATGATCAAGGAGCTCGACGGGCACGAAGATCTCGACGACGAGACGAAGTACGTGTGGCGTCACTGGCCGGTCACCGGTCGGTACCTGACGCGCGAAGACGGGACGGTGTGCTGCAAGGTCTACAAGACCCTGCCGGCGAGGCAGATCTGGGATCAGATCATGACCTCGACGTACGAGTACGCCGAGCCTGGGTTCATCCTGATCGATCGCTCCAACCAGATGAACAACAACTGGTGGTGCGAGAACATCCGGGCGAGCAACCCGTGTGTCACGGCAGACACCTGGGTTCACACGAACGCAGGCCCCCGCCAGGTGGCCGATCTCATCGGGCGGCAGTTCGGCGTTCGTCTCGACGGCGAGAATCACCTCAGCGGGCTCGACGGGTTTTTCCCGACCGGGCGCAAGGCTGTCGTGAAACTCATGACCCAGGAGGGGTATTCGTTGAGGCTCACCGCCGATCACAAGGTGCGCCGGGTGCGCTGGAGCGGTCAGGCCGAGTGGTGCCCCGCCGGGGAGCTTCTCCCCGGAGACCGGGTACTGCTTAACAACCATCGGAAAAATCCGTCCTGGGAGGGGGACTTCTCCTTCTCGGAGGGGTATCTGATCGGTTACCTGATCGGCGATGGCACTCTGCTCGAGGATAAAGCCATCCTGCCGGTGTGGTGCCTGCAGCAGGCCGTAGTCGGGGAACAGACCGATGCGCCCGCGGCGGCAAGGAGCAGGATGGATGCGGTGCGCTGCGCTGCTCGAGAGGCGCTTTCGCTGTCTGGCGGCCGCCAGGGCTGGGGCACCGTAAAGCGCAGTGGGGTGATCGGTTCTGCTACCGAGTACCAATTCGAGTCAGTGGCTCTCTGCCGGCTGGCTGGAAAACTTGGGCTCGCGCGGGGCCGCAAGGTGATCACGCCTCTCATCGAGCGAGCTTCTAGCGAGTTCTACCGAGGGGTGTTGCGCGGACTGTTCGATACGGACGGGTCCGTGCAGGGCTCTCAGCAGAAAGACGTCTCGGTGCGGCTGGCGCAGTCTGATCGGTCGTTGCTCGAGGCGGTTCAACGGATGCTGTTGCGCCTCGGAGTGGCAAGCACGATCTATGCTCTGCACGATGTCCACGATACGAGGGAACAGTTCGAGCTGGTGATCGGCAAGGACAATCTCTCGGTGTTTCGCGATCGTGTCGGGTTCTCCGATTCCGCCAAAGCGACTCGCCTCGACGCGACGCTGAAGCAATATCGGAGGGCCATCAATCGGGAGCGCTTCTTCGCTACGGTGGAGCGCGTGGACGCCGATGGAGAAGAGGCGGTGTACGATGTGCAGGTTCCCGGAGTCAACGCGTTCGATGCCAACGGATTGCACGCGCACAACTGCGGTGAGCAGATGCTTCCCCCCAATGGGGCGTGTCTGCTGGGATCGGTCAATCTCACCCAGTTCGTTGTGGACCCCTTCACGACGCAGGCGCGGTTCGATGATGCCACCTTTGCCGAGGTCGTGCGCGTGTTCACTCGCATGCTCGACAACGTCGTGGAAATCAACGGGCTGCCGCTGCCTGAGCAACGGGAGGAGATCCGGCGCAAGCGCCGGCACGGGATGGGCTATCTCGGGCTCGGCTCTGCACTCGCCATGCTCGGCCTGCGGTACGGTTCGCCGGAAGCGGTCGAGTTCACCGAAAAGGTGACGATGCGGATGGCGATCGCCGGCTGGGAAGAGGCTCTGGCGCTCAGCGATGAGAAGGGACCGGCGCCGATCATGACCGAGGAGTTCACGGTCACCCCCGAGATGCTCTCGCAGCGCCCGGAGATGGCGCAGGACGGCTTCAAGGTCGGCGACAAGGTGCCCGGCCGGGTGTTGCACGCGCGGTACTCCCGCTACATGCAGCGCCTCGCCACGGTGGAACCGGATCTCGTCCGCCGGCTCGAGGAGCGCGGGGCACGTTTCACGCACGCTACCTCGATCGCGCCAACCGGTACGATCGCGCTGTCGGTGGGGAACAACGTCTCGAACGGTATCGAGCCGACCTTCGCGCACCGGTACTTCCGCAACGTGATCAAGGAAGGCAAGAAGACCAAGGAACGCTCCGAGGTGGTTTCCTTCGAGCTGCTGGCGTATCGCCACCTGGTGAACGCCAACGCCTCGCCGGATGCCGAGCGGGAGGAGGACAGGCTCCCCCCGGCGTTCGTCGCCACCGATGACATCACGCCCGAGCAGCACGTGGCCATGCAGGCCGCGGCTCAGAAGTGGGTGGACTCCTCGATCTCAAAGACGGTCAATGTCCCGACGGACATCCCGTTCGCGCAGTTCAAGGATCTCTACCTCTTCGCGCACGAGATGGGGCTGAAGGGCTGCACGACGTTCCGGTTCAACCCGGCGGCCTTCCAGGGGGTGCTGGTCAAGGAGAAGGACCTGAAGGAGACGGTCTACGTCTTCAAGACGGAAAGTGGCGAGGTTGTGCGCGCCCGTGGGGATGAGCTCGTCGAGTACGACGGCGAGACCCACACCGCGGCCAATCTCTTTGACGCGTTGAAGGAAGGGACGTACGGACGGTACGCCTGACCTGAACATCACTGCCCCGGGGATCTTCCCCGGGGTTTTTTCTTACCCGCTTATCTATAGGGAGGCAGGACACTAAGCATAAGCGAGGAATTACCGATGGTGGTGTATCCCAAGGTTATCGTGCTGTGCACAAACGCCAATGGCGCCGCAGAATTCCACAGCTGCGCGCCAGAGGTTACCGCGGACCAGCTTCGAGCAGGCGAGCACTACGCGCTGGCGAAAGAAAATGCCGGGGCCAACGGATTCATCGAGCCGATGATCGCGTTCGATGCCGAAGACCCGGCCGCCAAACAGCTCGAGAGCCTGGCCGGTTACGTGCGGCGTGCCCCGCCCTCGATCCTAGGGCGTAAGCCCGCCCTATCGCAAAGGGGAACCCCGCCGGGTCAATTCTCCTACGTGCCGTTCCAGGAGCTCATCACCGCCGCCCGTGCGATCGTTGCGCAGGCACCAGATGGTATGCGAAAGCTCGAAGGCGCGCTCAGCCGCGTCGATTCGGCGCTCGAGGACCAGGCGAACTGCGCCGAGGACATCAAGCGGGCCCGAGCGCTCGCCTCCGATGAACTCGAGATAGACGACAACCCGATGGTTTCTGTCGGTGACCAGGGCGTCTGGGTCAGCGCATGGGTGTGGGCCCCGTTGCCCACAGAAGAGGAATCCTCCGGCGGTTGAGCTGTAACCCCCGGGATCATCAATCCCGCCGACATCGGCGGGATTTTTTATTCCGAGATCCCCAGGCGCCGGCTCCCTATAGGCAGGCAGGTCATTAAACAGAGGATCATGCGTGGAGAAACGAAGTTTCAGCGTTGCGCCGTCGATCATCTACCACTTGATCGTGGCGCAGGCGGGCAG
>JAJYRV010000274.1 GCA_021793935.1 Actinomycetes bacterium
GCCCGCGCGTCGCTCTCCTCGACTCCCCCAGCCTCGCGCAGAATCCGCTCCCACGTTGCCAGAGCGGCGTCCAGTTCCGCCACGGTCGCCGGCTCGGCACCCTTTTGGGGGCCGTAGACCGCGGCGGCACCGGTCTCCCCCAGGAGGGGGTTGTTGACGTCTGCGGCGAGCACGAAATCGGTTTGCTCCACCGCAGGGTGAAGCGCGTGGAGGTCGACGCGCCCGAGTTCCGCGAGCGATATCCCCCCGCTCGCGAGCCGGTTGCCCGATGCATCGTAGAGGTTCGCGCCGAGGCCCTCCATCATTCCCGCGCCGCCGTCGGTCGAGGCACTGCCGCCCACGCCGAGGATGATCCGGCGAGCGCCGGCGTCCAGGGCGTGAGCGATGAGTTCCCCCGTCCCGCGGGAGGTGGAGTTCCGTGCATCGAGGTCCGTGCCATTCGTCATTGCGAGCCCCGAGGCGAGGGCCATTTCAACCACTGCCGTGCCCGTGCCCGCGTTGAAGGCGTATCGCGCGCGGACCTGGGCTCCCAGGGGGCCGGTGACGGGCACCGGAACGGCGTCGTAGCCGGCGGCGAGTGCGGCCTCCACGGTGCCTTCCCCGCCGTCGGCCATCGGCACCGTGGTCACGCGCACGCCAGCGGCGCGGAAGGGTGCGGCGAGATGGTCGGCGGCTTCGGCAGCGGTGAGTGAGCCTTTGAACTTATCGGGTGCAATGACGACGTGCATGGCTCTAGTCAAGCAGAGCCAAGGCTGTGGGGGCGTCGTCGGCGGAGATCGCGAGTGCCTCGAACTCGTTGACGCCGGCGAGCTCGGCGGCCCCCATCGAAATGTTCGTCACGCGTTCCAAGATCACCTCCACGACGACGGGAACCTGGAATTCCTCCGCCATCCCCTCCGCCTTCGCGAAGGATTCATACAGGTCCTCGGGGTCGGTCACTCGGATCGCCTTGCAGCCCAGGCCCTCGGCGACCTTCACGTGGTCCACCCCGTACCCACCCATTTCGGGTGAGTTGATGTTCTCGAACGAGAGCTGGACGTGGTAATCCATGTCGAAGGCGCGTTGGGACTGGCGGATGAGGCCGAGGTAGGAGTTGTTCACCACGACGTGCACGTAGGGGATGTTGAACTGCGCGCCGACCGCGAGTTCTTCGATCATGAACTGGAAGTCGTAGTCGCCCGAGAGGGCGACGACCTTCTCGTCCGGTGCGGCCGTTGCCACGCCCAGCGCGGCGGGGCCGGTCCAGCCCAGCGGGCCGGCTTGCCCGGCGTTGATCCAGTGCCGCGGTTTGTAGACGTGCAGGAACTGCGCGCCCGCGATCTGGGAGAGGCCGATGGTGGTGACGTACCGGGTGTCGGCGTTGAACGCCTTGTTCATCTCCTGGTACACCCGCTGGGGTTTGATCGGCACTTCGGTGAAGTGGGTCTTGCGCAGCATCGTCTTCTTGCGTTCGGCGCACTCGGCGACCCAGCCGGAGTAGTCCGGGATTTGGCCAGCGGCCTTGCGTTCTTCTGCCACCTCGATGAATGCCTCGAGCGCGGCGCGCGCGTCCGAGGTGATCCCGTAATCCGGGGCGAAGACGCGGCCGATCTGCGTGGGTTCGATGTCGACGTGGATGAACGTGCGGCCTTGAGTGTAGGTGTCCACGTTCCCGGTGTGGCGGTTCGCCCACCGATTGCCGATCCCGAGCACGAAGTCGGACTCGAGGTAGTTCGCATTCCCGTACTGGTGCGACGTCTGCAGCCCGACCATCCCGATCATCAGCGGGTGGTCATCGGGGATGACGCCCCAGCCCATGAGGGTCGGGATCACCGGGATGCCGGTGAGTTCCGCGAACTCCACGAGTTGGTCCTCCCCGGCCGCGTTGAAGATTCCGCCCCCCGCGATGATGACGGGTTTCTCCGCCGCCAGAAGCATGTCCAGCGCCTTCTCCGCTTGGCCGCGGGTCGCGGCGGGTTTGGCGATGGGCATCGGCTCGTAGGCATCGATGTCGAATTCGATCTCGGTCATCTGCACATCGAGCGGCAGGTCGATGAGCACCGGGCCGGGGCGCCCCGAACGCATCTCGTGGAAGGCGCTCTGGAAGACCTGCGGCACCTGGCCCGCTTCCAGGACCGTCTTCGCGAATTTCGTCACGGGTGCGGCGATCGAGGCGATGTCGACCGCCTGAAAGTCTTCCTTATCGAGCTTCGCCACCGGGGCCTGCCCGGTGATGCACAGCATCGGGATCGAATCCGCCCACGCGGCGTACAGCCCGGTGATCATGTCCGTGCCCGCAGGCCCGGAGGTGCCTACGCACACCCCGATGTTCCCCGGGTGGGTACGGGAATACCCGTCAGCCATGTGGGATGCGCCCTCGACGTGGCGGGCGAGCACATGCCTGATCCCGCCGTGCTCGCGCATCGCCGAGTAGAACGGATTGATCGCGGCGCCGGGTAGGCCGAATGCCTGGGTCGCACCTTCTTTTGCCAGGATCGCCACAGCGGCGTCAACAGCGCGCATACGTGCCATCGTCCCAGCCTCCTTACCAGTAGTCGTGCCGCTAGCGGCGGGTTAGTCGTTCTTGCCGGCGAGCCGCGCAGTGGTGCGGAACAGGCCGGAGTGGTCGAGATCGCCGTCGCCCTGGGCGCGGGCGGCAGCCATGAGTTCCGCGATCGTTGCCCCCACGGGCAGGGGAATCCCCGCTTCGCGTGCGGCGGAGGTGACGATGCCCATGTCCTTGTGGTGCAGGTCGATGCGGAATCCGGGAGTGAAGTCGCGGTCGAGGACCTTCTGTGCTTTCTGGTTGAGCACGGCCGATCCGGCAAGCCCCCCACCGAGGACCTCGATCGCTGCGGGCAGGTCCACGCCGTAGGCCTCGAGGAAGATGACGGCTTCGGAGAGTGCTTGGATGTTCGTCGCCACGATGAGTTGGTTCGCGGCCTTCACCGTCTGCCCCGATCCGGCCGGTCCCACGTGCACGATCGTCTTGCCGACGGTATCGAAGATGGGCTTGGCTTCGTCGAAGTCCGCCGCGTCCCCGCCGACCATGATGGATAACGCGGCGTTGATCGCGCCGGGCTCCCCGCCGGAGACCGGCGCATCCAGCATCCGGAAGCCCTTATCGCGGGCTTCGGCCGCGAGTTCCACGGCGACGTCGGGGCGGATCGAGGAGAAGTCGATGATGAGCGCCCCGGCCTTGGCGTGGGCGAACACCCCGTCCTCCTCATCGCGCAGGACGCCCGCGACGTCCGGGGAATCCGGGACCATGATCGCGATGACGTCGGCGTCGGCGACGGCGTCGGCGACGCTGTCGGAGGATTTGCCGCCCGCGGCGAGGAGATCGTCATATTTCGGGCTGCGGTTGCGCCCGGTGACGTGGTAGCCCGCGTTCTGCAGGTGCACTGCCATGGGCGAGCCCATGATGCCAAGTCCGATGAAAGCAACGTTTGTCATTTACTCAAGTCCTTCTCTACTAGTTGCGCCCGCGCTCGTGCGCAGGCAGCCACGCAAATGGGTCGGCGGCGGATTCGTCGGTGGCGGGCTTGTACTCCAACCCGATCCACCCGTCGTAGCCGCCACCGGTGAGGTCAGAGATCCACCGGGCGATGGGCAACTCCCCTGTGCCGGGTTGGTCCCGCCCGGGCGCATCGGCGATCTGGACGTGGGCGATCCGCTCGGAGTAGGCCTCCCGCGCCGCATCCACATCGTCCCCGTTGACCGCCAGGTGGAAGACGTCGAAGAGGAGCCCGATGTTCTCCTCGCCCGCGCGGTCGATCGCGGCGATCGCCTCGGCCGCGGTTTTGAGCGGATAGGCCGGCGCGCCGCTCACGGGTTCCACGAGCACGGTACCCCCGATCCGG
>JAJYRV010000275.1 GCA_021793935.1 Actinomycetes bacterium
CCGCTGGGTCGTTGAGCAGATCCCCGTGGAATCGGTGACCGAACACGAGGACTCCTTCACCGTCGTCATCGCTGCCGATGATCCCGCCTGGCTCGACCAACTGTGCCTGCGGCTGGGAGATTCGATTCTGACCATCCACCCGCCGAGCGCGGCTGCGCGCGTGGCCGGCCTCGCCGCCGATGCGTTGTCGGCGTACGAGGGGTAGGCTGGCAGCCATGTCAACAACCGGTTGGGTCCTGCTCTGGGTGGCGCTCGTCGTGGGTGCCCTCGTGTTCTACGCGTTGATCGGACTGCACCTGTTCCGCAAGGCGCAGAACGTCTTCGCCCAAGCCCAGGAGAGCACCGAGATCTTCGATGCTTACGCCCAGGCGCTGGAAGGGATCGAGGAGAACGCCTTCGACACCCCGCCCGCGCTGCTCGCGGGCGAGGAGGAGAAAGCGCGGTGGCGTGATGCCCGGCGCCTGAACCGGGCGCGGCGTGGGCAACGGAAATTCCTGCGACGGAAGGCGACCCTGCGGCGGTGGGACGACGTTCTCGTTCACCCGCCAAGGGTCTAGACTTACAGGTGCGTCACTCGTGCTTTTTGGAGAACAGCCATGATCCGTAACCCTGCTTTCTGGGCAGTGCTCATCCTTCTCATCATCCTGTTATTCGGGGCATCGAAGCTCCCGGACATCACCCGTAACGTCGGCAAGTCGATGAAGATCTTCAAACAGGAAGTGCGCGACCTCCGCGACGACGACGACCGGCCCACCCCGCCGATCTCACACCACCCGAACCCGCCGCAGAACTCCGATCAGCAACACCCCGGGGAGCAGCCTCCCCAGGCGCCGAAGCCCCCTGCCGACCCTCGGTGAGCGGCGTTGGCAACAAAGAAGAACCCTGAGGGGAGGATGCCCCTCGGGGAACACTTGAGGGAGTTTCGCCGCCGTTTCATCCTCGCGGGCATCGGCATCATCATCGGTGCGATCATTGGTTGGTATCTCTACGACGACGTTTTCGCCGCCCTCAAAGCACCGTTCGATGCCCTCCAGGAACGCGGGCAACTCGCGGAGTTGAACTTCTCGGCGATCGCCGGCTCCTTCGATGTGAAACTGCGCGTAGCCACCTTCATCGGGTTCGTGCTCGCCTCGCCGTGGTGGATCTTTCAGATCTGGGGATTCGTCAACCCCGCACTGACGAATAAGGAACGGCGCTCGGCCCTGTGGTTCGTCGCCGCGGCGGTGCCGCTGTTCGCGGGAGGGATCTACACCGCGTGGACCGCACTGCCGCGAGTGGTCGGGTTCCTGACGATGTTCACCCCCGAGGGCACCCGGAACCTCATCACGGCGGAGGTGTACCTGAAGTTCGTGTTGCAGCTGTTGCTCGCCTTCGGGCTCGCCTACCTCATGCCGCTGTTCATGGTCGTGCTCAGCACGATGGGGGTGGTCAAAGGGAAAACGTGGTTGAAGGGATGGCGCTGGGCGGTCATCATCATCCTCGTGTTCTCCGCGGCGATCACCCCGACCGTAGGGGAGATTTCCACGATGTTCCTCATGGCGATCCCGATGGCGGTGCTGTATCTCCTCGCCGTGGGCGTGAGCCTCCTCGCCGACCGCCGGATCGCCAAGCGCCGCGCGAAGATCGACGCGGAGCTCGCCGGCGAGTCACCGGAGAAGTGAGGGTGGGCGCGCATCGCTTCGGTGTTCTCATCAACCCCACCGCCGGGCACGGGCGCGGCAAGGCCCGCGGGGCGCAGGTCCTCGCCGAATTCCAGGCCCGGGGCATCCCCGCCCTCAACCTCACCCGACCCGACCCCCGCGACGCGTTCCAGCACGCCCAGGCGCGGCGAGACGAGTACGACGTGCTCGTCGTCGTCGGGGGCGATGGGATGGCGCACATGGGCATCAACCTCATCGCCGGCACCGGAACGCCGCTGGGGCTCATCCCGGTGGGCTCGGGCAATGATTTCGCCCGCCACCTGCGCCTGCCCGTCCACGATGTCCCCGCCGCGCTCGATGCGCTCCTCGCCGCGCTGGGCGCCGGCCCGCAGCCGATCGATGCGGTGAAACTCACCCCCGACCTCGGCAACGAATGGCCCCGCCTCGACTATCCCGCTCCCCACCGGTGGGCCGGGTGCGTGGTCTCCGCGGGGTTCGATTCGCAAGTGAACTCCCGGGCCAACACCTACCGCTGGCCCCGGGGGATGGGCCGCTACCTGCGCGGGGTGTTCCGGGAGCTGCGCACCTTCCGTCCCTACCCCTACCGGATCGATATCGACGGCAACGAGGAAACTTTCGCCGGCACCCTCGTGGCGGTCGCGAACGCTCCGAGCTTCGGCGGGGGCATGAAGATCGCTCCCGGGGCTCGGGTCAACAGTGGGGAACTCGACGTCGTCATTGCCGGGCGCATCTCCCGGCTGGGGCTCCTGCGGGTGTTTCCCAAGGTGTACGCGGGCACCCACATCTCCCACCCGGCGGTGCGGGTGATCGCCGCCCGCCAGGTGCGGATCTCCGGGGCAGATGGTGGCCAGATCCCGGCGATCTACGCCGACGGTGAGTTCGTGGGCACCGGTCCCGCCCGGGCGCAGATCCATAGTGGAGTGGTGCAAATGTTGTGTCCTAGGCTAGAAACATGACATCACCGGCTCAGCGTTACGCTGCGGCAGCTCGGAAACGTGAATTTGAACGCTCCGACCTGGGGCGATTCGTGGCCCATTACGATTTCGAACTCGATGAGTTCCAGCTGCAGGGGTGCCGGGCGATCGACGCGGGCCGGGGCGTCCTCGTGGCCGCCCCGACGGGGGCGGGAAAGACCGTCGTCGGCGAATACGCGGTCGACAAGGCGTTGCAGGTCGGGCGGAAAGCCTTCTACACCACGCCGATCAAGGCGCTCTCGAACCAGAAGTACACCGACTTCGTGCGCCGCCACGGTGAGGAGAACGTCGGCCTGCTCACCGGGGACACCTCGATCAACGCCGGGGCGCCGATCGTGGTGATGACCACCGAAGTGTTGCGGAACATGCTGTATGCCGGTTCCAAGGCGCTGGCCGGTCTCGCGTTCGTCGTCATGGATGAAGTGCACTACCTCGCCGATCGGTTCCGCGGCCCGGTGTGGGAAGAGGTCATCCTCCACCTCGCGCCCGAGGTGCAGCTCGTCTCCCTTTCGGCAACCGTTTCCAACGCCGAAGAGTTCGGGCAGTGGCTGGCGGAGGTGCGGGGGGAGACCGAGGTGGTCGTCTCCGAGATCCGCCCGGTGCCGCTGTGGCAACACGTGATGGTCGGCCGCCGACTGCTCGACCTCTATTCCGCCGACGTCGACCCCACCGATCCCGGGCCGAATCCGCCGATCTCGCCCTACCTCATCGATGCGATCCAGGGCGCCCAACCGCGCGGCGGATCCCATTCCCGGGGTGGGAAGGGCAAGCAACGCCGCCACCGCACCCCGTTCGTACGCCCACCCTCGCGGATCACCGTCGTCGACCGGCTCGACCGGGCCGGCCTGCTCCCCGCGATCGTGTTCGTCTTCTCCCGCGCCGGATGCGACGACGCCGTCCAGCAGTTGCTCGCGGCGGGGATCTCGCTCACGACCGCGGCCGAACAAGACGAGATCGACCGGATCGTCACCAGCCACACCCGGGACCTGCCCCGTGACGACCTCGAGGTGCTCGACTACTGGCGCTGGCACCACGCGCTCATCAATGGGGTCGCCGCCCACCACGCGGGTATGCTGCCCGTGTTCAAAGAAACCGTGGAGGAGTTGTTCGCCGCCGGGCTCATCAAGGTGGTCTTCGCCACCGAAACGCTCGCGCTGGGCATCAACATGCCCGCCCGCACGGTCGTGCTGGAACGTCT
>JAJYRV010000276.1 GCA_021793935.1 Actinomycetes bacterium
CCTACTCAGATTCCTCACCGTCTTCCCGTAACAGGTCCTCCAGTGCCGCCGCGGATAGCCGCCGGAACGCGCGGCGGGCCCGGGCCCGGTCGAGGACCGCCGCTTCGATCCGCTCCACGGGGATCTTTCGCCGTTCCCCGCTCTCGGAGCGGCCGAGGGTGCCGATCGCGAGTTTCGCCGCCGCCTCCAGGTCGAAGCCGCTTCGCCACTGCTCGCTCAGGTGCTCAGCGAGCGCGTCGGCGGCCCCGCCCATGACGACGTAGCCGTTCTCGTCCGTGACGGAACCGTCGTAGGAGAGCCGGTAGATCTGGTCCTCGGGTTGCCTCATCCCCACTTCGGCGACGGCGATCTCCACCTCGAGCGGTTTAGCCTCGGTGGTGAACACCGCGCCCAGGGTCTGGGCGTAGGCGTTGGCGAGCCCGCGGGCGGTGACGTCGGCGCGGTCGTAGGAGTAGCCGCGCAGGTCCGCGTAGCGCACGCCGGCGACCCGCAGGTTTTCGAATTCGTTGTATTTTCCGACGGCGGCGAAGCCGATCCGGTCATAGATCTCGCTGATCTTGTGCAGCGCGCGGGAGGGGTTCTCCGTGGCGAGGAGGATGCCGCCGGTGTAGCCGAGCACGACGACGGAGCGGCCCCGGGCGATGCCCTTGCGGGCGAAATCGGCGCGGTCCTCCATCAACTGCTGGGGGGAGACGTAGAACGGTTGGGTCATGAGGCACCTCCACGTTCGGGGCGGGCGAGGCGCCGGGCGGTGATCCGTTCGAAGTGTTCGGCGAGTTCCGCCTTCGTCACCTGCTCGTACCCGCTCGCGGTGACGACGGCGACGATGGGGTAGATCCCGCGGATCGCATCGGGACCCCCGGTCGCGGCGTCCTCATCGGCGGCATCGACGAGCGCGTGCAGGGCGACGTCGACCGCGTCGCTCGCGCTCATTCCGTGCTCCCAGAGTTTCTTCAGCGAGCCGCGGGCGTACACCGATCCCGAGCCGACCGAGTGGTGATCGTGTTCCTCGTACCGGCCGCCCACGACGTCGTAGGAGAAGATCCGCCCGACCTCGCGCCCGAGGTCCCACCCGCCGAACAGGGGCACCGCGGCGAGCCCCTGCATCGCCAGGGGCAGGTTGGCGCGCACGAGGGTGGCGAGCCGGTTCGCTTTGCCTTCCAGCGACAGCAGCGAACCTTCGATCTTCTCGTAGTGTTCCAGTTCGAGTTGGAACAGGCGCACGAGGTCCACCGCGAGGCCTGCGGTGCCGGCGATGCCGACGGCGGAGAACTCATCCGCGGGAAAGACTTTCTCGATCTGCCGGTGGGCGATCGAGGTGCCCATCGTCGCGCGGCGGTCCCCGGCCATGACGATCCCGCCGTCGAAGGTGAGGGCGACGATCGTCGTCGCGTGCGCCGCCTGGACGCTGCCCTCCCCCTGCTGGGCGCCGGGCAGGAGCCCGGGGGCGTGTTCGGTGAGGAAATCCACGAAGGAAGAACTGCCCGGGCGCATGAAACTCGCGGGCAGCCGATCCGATCGGTCCATCACTGGCCGCCCTTTTGCACGAAGCTCTTGACGAAGGATTCCGCGTTCGTCTCCAGCACGTCGTCGATCTCGCTGAGGAGGTCATCCACTTGGGAGGTTTGGGCGGCCTTCCCGGTGGGGGGCGGCGGGGTGGGGTCCTCATCGCGGGGGTCCGGGCGGCGCACCTGCTCGTATTTTTGGCTCACGTTCGCTCCTAAATCGGTTCCGCCTCCGAGTCTACTCCCCGCCGGCGAGGGCCTGAAGGAGGGCCCCGGGGTCCTCGTGGGCCTCCAGCAGCTCCCCGACGTGGGCTTTGGTGCCGCGGGTGGGTTCGGGCATCGGCACGCGTTGGAGGGTGGCCTCGCCGGGCACGTCGAAGATGATCGCGTCCCAGTTCGCCGTGGAGACCTGCGGGTAGCGGCGCACGCATTCGCCGCGGAAGTACGCCCGGGTGTCCGCGGGCGGGTAGTGGATCGCGTGCTCGATCTCCTCCTCGGTGATGAGGGTCTCGACCGCGCCGGCCGCCTCCAGGCGCCGGTAGATGCCCCGCTCGGGGCGCAGGTCCGACCATTGCAGGTCGAGGGCGGCGAGTTTGGGGGCGTCCCATTGCAGCCCGTCGCGGGCGCGCATCGCATCCAGGAGGCGGAGTTTGGCGACCCACTCCACCTGGGCGGCGCACTGCATCGGGTCCTGCTCGAGCCGGTCGAGGGTCTCCTCCCATCGGCGCAGCACGTCGGTGGTCTGCGCATCGGCCTGCTCCCCCGCCGCCTCCCGGACGGCGCGGGCGTAGAGACGTTGGATCTCGATGGCGGTGAGTTCCCGCCCGTCGGCGAGGCGCAGCCGCGCCGTGCACGTGGTGTCGTGGCTGACGGTGGTCGCGCTGAGCACCGGGTCGGCGAGGGTGAGCTCCCACAGGTACTCGGGCACCTTCCCCTGCTCGAGCAGCCACAGGATCGCGGCGGTGGTGCCGACCTTGAGGTAGGTGGATACCTGCAGGAGGTTCGCGTCGCCGACGATGACGTGCAGGCGGCGGTACTTGTCCGCGTTCGCGTGCGGTTCATCCCGGGTGTTGATGATCGGGCGGCGCAGGGTGGTTTCCAGGCCCACCTCCGCTTCGATGAAGTCCGCGCGTTGGCTGATCTGGAAACCGGGGCGTTGCCCGTTCTGGCCGAGCCCGACCCGGCCCGCCCCGCAGTAGACGGGGCGGGTGAGGAAATGTGGGGTGAGGAGGCGGGCGATGTCGTCGAAGGGCACCTGCCGGGCAACGAGGTAGTTCTCGTGGGTGCCGTACGAGGCCCCCTTGCCGTCGGTGTTGTTCTTGTACAGCGCGATGTGGGGCATGCCGGGGCGCTGGCTCAGGAGCCTCGTGGCCCGCAGGGCGATCTCGTCCCCGGCCCGGTCCCAGCGCACGACGTCCAGCGGGTTGGTCGCCTCCGGCCCGGAGTACTCCGGGTGGGCGTGATCGACGTAGAACCGGGCGCCGTTGGTGAGCACGGTGTTCATCGTCCAGTCCGAACGCGGCCGCTCCGGAGCGCGGGTGCGGTTGGTGACCGTGCCCCACACGTCGGGTGGGTCGAGGGTGGGTTCCTCGTCCGTGAGCTGGGAGGCGTGGGCGCTCGCCCGGTCGATCCGGAAGCCCCGGGCGTCGTTGAGGGGATCCTCGGAATAGTAATCCCAGAGCACGGGGCTGGTGCTGCGTGCCGCACCGGCGTAGGCGGTGACCACTTGGGCGCTCATGAGCATGGGGTTCGCCGCCGGGTCGGCAATATCGACGATGCCGTACTCGGTCTCGATCCCCATCACGCGGTGTACTGACATGGCTCTCCTCGCCTCGCCGCTCTTACAGGTACTGCCCGGTGGGGGAGATCTGATCGATCGAGCGGGGCACGCCGTCCTTGTTCTGCACGATGGTGCGGATGAACACGATCTGCTCCCCCTTCTTGCCCGAGACCCGGGCCCAATCGTCGGGGTTGGTCGTGTTGGGCAGGTCCTCGTTCTCGTGGAACTCCTCGCGGCACGCGCTGAGCAGGTGCTCCACCCGGATCCCGCGGGCGCCGGTGGACAGCAGATCCTTGATCGCCGACTTCTTCGCCCGGTCCACGATGTTCGCGATCATCGCCCCGGAGGCGAAGTCCTTGAAGTACAGGATCTCCTTATCGCCCGAGGCGTAGGTGATCTCGAGGAATTCGTTCTCGGCGTCGGTGGCGAACATGTGCTGCACGGTCGCGTTGATCATCGCCGCGACCGCGCCCGCGGCGCTGCCGTGCTCGGCGATCTCCTCCTCGTGGATCGGCAGTTCGGTGGTGA
>JAJYRV010000277.1 GCA_021793935.1 Actinomycetes bacterium
GGAGCGCGACGCCGAAGGTAACATCCGCCGTCAGGGCCAGGACTACTACCTCAAGCCGATGAACTGCCCGATGCACATCCTCATCTACCGGTCCTCGGGGCGTTCCTACCGCGAACTGCCGCTGCGGATGTTCGAATTCGGCACCGTCTATCGATATGAGAAATCTGGGGTCGTGCACGGACTCACCCGCGCCCGCGGATTCACCCAGGATGACGCGCACATCTTCGCCACCCGAGAGCAGATGAAGGAAGAGATCGCCGGAGCACTGCAGTTCGTGCTCGATCTGCTCAAAGACTACGGTCTCGATGACTTCTACCTGGAAATCTCCTCGAAGGACCCGGAGAAGTTCGTCGGTAGCGATGAACTCTGGGAAGAATCCACCAACACCCTTCGGTCAGTAGCCGAGGAGTCTGGGCTGGAACTCGTGGAGGACCCGGGCGGGGCGGCGTTCTACGGCCCGAAGATCTCTGTTCAGGCTCGAGACGCGATCGGACGGACCTGGCAGATGTCGACGGTCCAGCTCGACCTCAACCTCCCGGAACTGTTCGACCTGGAGTATCAGGCGGCCGACGGCGAACGCAAACGCCCGGTGATGATCCACCGCGCCCTGTTCGGGTCGATCGAGCGGTTCTTCGGGGTGCTCGTGGAGCACTACGCCGGGGCCTTCCCGCCGTGGCTCGCCCCGGTGCAAGTCACCTGCGTGCCCGTGGCGGAGGTGTTCAACGACTACCTGTTCGACGTCGCGGCAAAGCTGCGCGCCCACGGCGTGCGCGTCGAGGTAGACACCTCTGATGACCGGTTCAACAAGAAGATCCGCACCGCAACCAAGTCCAAGGTGCCCTTCACGCTCATCGCGGGCGGGGAGGATGCCGAGGCGGGGGCGGTCTCCTTCCGTTACCGCAGCGGCGAGCAACGCAACGGCGTGCCCATCGACGAAGCGATCGAGATCATCACCGCGGCGATCAATTCCAGGGCACAAGTGTGAACAACGAACCTGCGCAGAACTTTCCCCGCGCGGACGACTCCTACGACCGGCTCTGGACCCCGCATCGGATGGCCTACATCCACGGGGAGTCCAAACCTGCATCTAACGCGTCCGCGGACTGTCCGTTCTGCGCCGCTCCCGGGCGCAGCGACGAGGATGGTCTCATCGTCCACCGCGGGCAGACCTGTTACGTCGTCCTCAACCTCTATCCCTACAACCCGGGCCACCTGCTCGTGTGCCCGTACCGGCACGTCGCCGACTTCACCGACCTCACCGACACCGAACGGTACGAATCGGCCGACCTCGTCGCGACGAGCATGCAGGTGCTGCGCAGCGCCAAGGGCCCGACGGGTTTCAATCTGGGAATGAACCAGGGCGCCGGGGCGGGCGCGGGGGTGGCTGCGCACGCGCACCAGCACGTCGTGCCCCGCTGGGACGGCGACGCGAACTTCCTCCCGATCATCGGGCAGACCAAAGCGTTGCCCGAACTGCTCGCGAACACCCGTGCAGAGCTCGCCGCCGAGTGGGAGAAGAATGGTTCTCGGTAGCGGGGCCCGGGGTGTTCAGCACACCCTGTTCACCCCGATCGCCCGGGTATTCCTGCGGATCGGGCTCACCCCGAACGCCGTCACCGTCATCGGCACCGCGGCGACGTCGATTGCGGCCCTGGTTTTGCTCCCCATGGGCTATCTCGTAGTGGGGTCGCTCGTCCTCGGCGTGCTCGTGCTCACCGACTCGATCGATGGGATCATGGCGCGGGAGGCGAAAACCTCGAGCACCTATGGCGCGTTCCTCGACTCCACCCTCGACCGGGTGAGCGACGCCGCCATCTTCGCGGCCGTGCTGCTGTGGTTCTTCTTTCATTCCGACGGCGCGTGGCAGCTCGCCGGGATGCTCACTGCCCTTGCGTGCCTCGCCTTTGGCGGGATCGTTCCCTACGTGCGGGCGAAGGCGGAATCGCTCGGGGTGGATGCCTCGGCGGGCATCGCCGAGCGGGCGGATCGGATCGTCGTCGTGCTCGTGGCCACGTTCCTCACCGGACTCGGCGTGCCCGCGCCGGTGATGGTGGTGCTCCTCGGGATCCTCGCGGTCCTTTCCCTCGCCACGGTGCTGCAACGCATCCTGACCACCCTGGTCGCGTTGAAGGGCACACATGGTTGATTCGGGGCAACTGTTCACGTGGGCGTGGAAGGTCCTGCCGAAATTGCCGAGCCCGATCGTGCGGGGAGCGTTCGACCTCGCCGCCCGGATCGCGCACCTCGCGCGGATTGGCGGTGTGAAGCAACTCGAACGCAACCTCGCGCGCGTCACCGGCGCAGCGCCGAGGGAGCTGCGATCTCGATCCCGCGAAGGGATGCGTCGGTACATGCGTTATTACGCGGAAGTCTTCCAGTTGCCCCGACTGACACCTACCCAGATCGCCGCGCGGGTGCGCACCGTCGGCAGCGAACCCACGCGCCGTGCGCTGCAGCGGGGCTCGGTCGTCGCCGCGCTCGGGCACGTCGGGAACTGGGACCTCGCCGGGGCGTGGAGCGAACTCGATTTCGCCCACGTCATCACCGTTGCCGAAAAACTCCAACCTCAGGAGCTGTTCACCCAGTTCCTCTCCTTCCGGGAGAACCTGGGGATGCGGATCCTCGCCTACGAGAAGGGCCACGGGGTGTTCCGGGAACTCGTGCGCGCCGCGCGGTCGGACTCCGCGCTGATGCCGCTCCTCGCCGATCGGGACCTGAGCCGCGATGGCGTCGTCGTCACCCTGTGTGATCACGAGATGCGCGTGGCGCCCGGCCCGGCGGCGATCGCGATCGCCGCGGGTGTGCCGTTCGTCGGCGTCTTCATCCGCCACGAGCGCCTGCGCGGGAAGCGCCGGAAAGCCGCGGGCAGCCCGTGGGGGATCGTGATCGAGTTCACGGACTTCATCGCCGCGCCGGAAGCGGTCCCCGCCGCGGACCGCGCCGCCCATATGATGCAGACGTGGGCTGACCGTTTCGGCGCGTTCCTGCGCGCCTACCCGCAAGATTGGCATATGTTGCAGAAGTGTTTCGTCGCGGATCTGGATGAGGACCGCCTCGCGCGAGCCTCCAGTGGGGCCTTCGGTGAGCGTCGATGAGGATAGGGATCGTCTGCCCGTACTCCTTCGACACTCCCGGCGGCGTGCAGTTCCACGTGCGGGATCTCGCTGAGATCCTCCGCAGCCGGGGCCACGAGGTCTCCGTGCTCGCCCCAGCCGACCCCAAGCAGGACCTGCCCGAATACGTCACCTCGGTGGGGCGGGCGCTACCGGTGAAATACAACGGGTCGGTCGCTCGGCTCGCGTTCGGCCCCCGAGTCACTCGCATCACCCAGGCGTGGTTGGACGAGGGCGACTTCGACGTCGTCCACATCCACGAACCCTTCGTGCCCTCCTGCTCCCTCATCGCCCTGCGCCGCGCCAAAGCTCCGATCGTGGGGACCTTCCACTCGGCGCAGGAACGATCGAGGGTGCTCACCCTCGCTGAACCCTTCACCCGGCCGGGTTTCGAACGGATCAGCGCGAGGATCGCCGTCTCCGAGGATGCCCGGCGGACGATCGTCGAACATTTCGACACCGACGCCGTCGTCATCCCCAACGGCGTGTACGTGGACCGATACGCGAACGCGGCCCCTCGCCCCGAGTGGCAAGGCGACGGGCAGTCGCCGACGATCGTGTTCCTCGGCCGGATCGAGGAGCCGCGCAAGGGACTGCCGGTCCTCCTCAACGCTGTACCCGAGATCCGGCGCCAATTTCCCGGCGCGCGGTTCCTCATCGCCGGTTC
>JAJYRV010000278.1 GCA_021793935.1 Actinomycetes bacterium
CTTATGGCCACCCCATTGTGCTGCGACCCGTCGCGAGTGAAGATGCGATGAGCGCCGACTGGTACCGCCTTCCGCACGACCTGCTCGGGAAGATCTCGGAACGGATCACCGCTGAGGTCGACGGCGTCAACCGAGTCGTTCTCGACGTCACGAACAAACCGCCGGGAACCATCGAATGGGAGTAGGCGCGCGCCGAGTCCCCGCCTCTCATGCCACGCATCGTTCACATCACGGACTCCTATCCGCCTCACCGCCATCCCATCGCTGAGCAGGTCGCTGGGCTCGCGCGTCACCAGGGCGGCCAGGGAGACGCCGTTCACGTGCTCACCGCTACACCCTTGGAAGCCGCGGAACCCGGTAAGAGCCGCTTCCGCGCCTCCGCCACCGACGCACCTGGCGTCCGCGTGCACCGCCTCGCCTCCCGCCTCGCATTTGGGCTTCCGGTGCTGCCACGTGGCCGGGCCACCATCGAGCGTGCCCTACGTCTGCTTCGGCCCGACG
This sequence comes from Actinomycetes bacterium, assembly GCA_021793935.1. The sequence continues at coordinate 502 of JAJYRV010000278.1, forward strand.
TCGTCCACCTTCACCTCGCCGTCGTGTCACCGTTTGGCTACGACGCCGCCCGGGCTACTCGGGGGCTTGACCTCCCCCTCGTGATCACCTGGTACTCAGTACTGGATGGTCCGGAGGCGCTCGCGCGGTTCGGGTTGAGGGTCGCGGGGTGGCAGACCGCTCCGTTCGTTCCCAGCGGCGCCAGCAAGGAGATCACCGCGTCCGTCGCCCGGGCATTCTCCCGGGAAGACGCTCGCCTCGTTCCCCTCGGCACCGACCTCGAGCCATGGCTGCGGCGAACCCCTGGGCCACCCGCTTCGCCTCCGGATCCTGGGCACCCTCGGGACTTGCGGGTTCTCGTCAACGCGCTCGACGCCCGCGGCCTGGCTGCGGTGCGTGCCGCGCTCGCTGCCCGCGCGGCGCTCGCCGAACCGGGGTTGCTCGACATCACCGTCACCGGAGCGGCAGCGTCGGGGCTGGCGGCAGACCTCCTGGACGAGGTCACCGTGATTCCCGATGCTCCGGTGGAAGTCTTGCCCGTTCTCGCGCGCGACCACGATGTTTATATTTCAGCGGGTGCTCTGGACCCCCGCGCCGCGGGTGCTCGAGCCGCAGGAATTGACGTGCTGGCCTTTAACGGCACCAGCGGCGCTGACACAGCAACCGTCGTTGAGGATGAGGCGGAGCTGACCGCGGCGCTGACGACAATAGCGAGTGAGCCTTGTGAACGTGCCGCCGAGCGTGAACGTGCTACCGAGCAACGAACGGCGGCGCTGGACGAGGAGGGCAGCTGGGCTAGCGTGATCGCACATGCTTGCGCTGCCTACAGGGCGGCAAAGGATCAGAGTCAGGGTGCGCTGATGCCCGGTAAACCGATCGGTGAACCCAATAGGTAGTCCTCGACCACCGGCGGTTGCTGACGGCTCTCGCTGCCCCCTTTGACTGCCAGAGAAGCGCTGGCTATGTTCCAGAGCGTGCCTGACTTCGGTTTCAATCCTGTTCGGGTGGGGGTGGCCGTTGCGGCCGCTCTCGCCCTGCTCATCGGCCTGCGTGCCCGCAAGCGCCCGCGTGTTCGCAACAGCGAGACAGGGGTTCGCCATCTGGTGCCTCTCGTGATCCCGGTCCTGTCCGTCCTGCTCATTGCCGCGGGGGTGGTGATGGTGCTCGACCCATTTGTCACTCAGTTCGTTGCGACACCCGCAGTCCCGGTCGTAGTGGGCGTGTTCCTCATCGCGATCGCCGGCTTCCAGTTAATTCGCAGCTTCCGGTTCTACCTCGAACCGCATGCAGACTTCATCGCTTTTCGGCAAGCGTTCGGGCCGCGGCAAGTGATTCGGTACGAAGACATCGCCGGAGTCGACTCGTTCAAGCAGTATGACCGGGAGTATCTCGCGATCGTTGACGCTGAAGGAACCAAGCTGAAGATCGATCTCACGCTCTTCACGGTCGACCCACTGATCGCACACCTAGAGCAGTTGGAACCCGAAGCTGGGTAGGGGGCCTCAGAACGGCGGCGGTCCGGACGAGTACAACCCTGGCTGCTCCCATTGCGAGGTCTGCTCTTGCGTAGACTCACTCGATAATCGCCCCGGGTCGGCAAGAGCGTCACCGCTCTGGGCAGACTCAGACCAAGACTCAGAGTCCGATCCAGGTGCAGCAAGAATGGTGAAGGGATCGACATCGTTTGGTGGTCGATGACCAGGGGGATGAATTACTTTCCCATGCCGGGTGGTGAATACCCATTCGCCGCGTCTTCGCGTAATCGCGATGTCGCGCTCATGAACGAGGCCATGATGGAAGTAACAGAGCAAAATCCCTAGATCCACGTGGGTGGTGCCGTTATGTTTGGCCCAACTCAACGAATGATGGATCTCTCCAAATCCTGGGCCTGCATCGCAGCCAGGATAACGACAAGTCCGGTCTCGAGCGATGATGGCGCGCACTTGGTTTGCCGGGAAAATACGTTCCTCACGCCCGGCATCAAGAACGGTGGACTCGGCGCCGAAAACGACTCGCGTGAGCATTGAATCGCAGGCGATCTTTGCGAGCACGCCGTGTGGAATCGGTGTGCCATCCGGCAGCGTGGCGGGCGCGATGCCTTCGAGTTTCGAAAAGTCGAGTTGGGTGGAAATGACATGGTCGTCACCGGGGTGCCACTGTTGCGCCCACAGTCCCTCGTCGAATGGCTCGGTGCCGCTGCACCCTTGGTCGGACTGCGGGGCGAGGGGCCCGCTAGCTTGTACGAGGCGTTCAATCGTGTCGTACTCCATCGTCACCGTCAGGTGAGGGCGAATCCGGGCACTTGGCATCTTCAAACCCGAATCCAGCGATTGCGCAGCAAGAGAAATCAAGCCATCGACACGGCGTTCGTTGATGGGGCGGAGATCGTCGGCAGCTTTGCGACCCATGTGGGAGGAGAGGGCTTCCTGAAGCAGAGCTCCGTTGACAGAATTGAGCCACCCCGCGAGGTGATAGCCATCTTCCACCGGTGCGAGGATGAATTCTTCCTTCGCCGACTCTTGGCGCCACTGACGTTCCGCCGCTTTGGGGTCCGACTCGATTGCCCACGCGTGTGCAACTTTGGCGAATTTGCCCGCGTCCATCTGCTTCGCGTTATCAATGAGGAAGGTTTCTCCTTGGCGCGGGTCGGCCAGTCGTTTGCGATGCTTGTCCGTCTTCGTGCACCGCCGCGCGATGATCTGCGCATGATCGGAACTGATGGAACCCTCGGCGAGTGCCTTTCGAGTGGCGGGCAAATCATCCTGAAGCGTCTTGGAGAGCTTTACCGCTCTACCTGCAGTTCCCCTAGTCGTCCCCGTTTGACTCGAGACCCATGAATCGAACGTGCTCTGCCCATCGAGTGCCCACTTGCCGCTGGTTTCCGCCGCGCCGAGGATGCTGACCTGGATCGCGGTGGTGCTGCGGAAGATCTGCTCCAGCCCTTGTACCGCTTCCTTGGCGTTCGCATCTACATGAGCGGCCCAATCGACAGCGGCAAGCGCTTTGAGCTCCTCGTTAACGGCCAAAAGGCGGCTCAGCGGGTCAACTGCCGCGGTTGCCGCACTCTCCACGCTCTCGAGCGCGGGCAACCCATTCGATGCGGCGAGGTCGCCGCGATCGGGAAACGGGAGGGGCTGGGCAGCCATGGTAGATCCTTCGTTGGGTTGCTTCTAACCCCAACCCTAGTAGAACGTGCGTACTATTTCAATAGGTATAGGTAACGAATCAGTAACGTTCGGAGGTTCACTTGGCAGAATTGTGCGATCGGAAGAGGAGATCGGAA
>JAJYRV010000279.1 GCA_021793935.1 Actinomycetes bacterium
GGTCGGGTCCGGGCCGGAGTCTTCCCCGCCGGCGGGCGCAACTTCGTGCGGGGTCTGGAATGCTTCATCGCCCGCGCGTCCGCCCACGGCCGGAGGGACGCCGTCGGCAGCCTTACGCTTCTTCGACTTCTCGCGCGCGGCGCCGGTGCGGCCAGGTGCGTCCTCAGCTTCGGCGCGTTTACCGCGGCGCTTGCGCTTCTTCTTCGTCTCGGCCCCGTACGCGACGCTCGCGGTGGGGTCGATCTCGATGCCTTCCTCGTCGTCGATATCGTTCCCGGAGATCCAGTCCCAGGCCTGCCGGAGGCGGCTGGGGATGGAGGCGACGGGCGTGGCGGTGACGACGAGGAGTCCGAAGAAGACGAGAAGGATGAGCAGGGGAACCGTCACCCAGGTGGTGAGCAGCGCAGAAAGCGGGTTCGCCATGAGGTAGCCGAGCAGCCCGCCGGCGGTGAAGATCCCCTGCCAGTCCCCGGGCGCCGGCAACCCGGAGAACACGGAGATGAGGCCAGCGACCGCGGCGATGATTGCGCTCATGCCGATGGTGATCCGGCCGTTGACTTCGCCCCGGTCGGGGTGGCGCATGACGCGGATCGCGAGGAAGAGCAGGAGGATGGGCAGCGTGATCGCGAGGACACCGAAGGCACCGGCGACGGCGGCGTGGATCACTTCACCGGCGGCTCCGGACATGCCGAACCATTCGCGCACGGCGATGATGATCGCGAGCGCGAGGATGAGAAACCCGAGGCCGTCTCTGCGGTGGGCTGGGTCCAAGTTCTGAGCTCCACTTCCGATACTGCGGAACGCGCCCCCGACGAGGGACGTCACACCTTTAGCCGCGCCCTTGACTACGCGCACGATGAAGATCTGCTGCGTGGCTTCCGGTTCAGGCACCGCTTTTTTCGATGTGGCGGACCGGTTGGGGGAAGACGTCCGGGCTGCCATGGTTTGCCTCCTTCACAGGCGCGCGAGGGCACACCCGCGATTCCACTGAACCAGATTTCACCCCGTTTCTGTTCGAGTGACACGCGGAGCTCCCGAGATTGCGGCGCCTGCGCGCGGACCGCTGGCGACCCGTGCGCGGACCGTGGCCGCTCGCTCGACAATGACATTAGGGTTGCAGAATCGTGAAAATCCAACCCTAATACCATTGTCGCGGTCGCGGCCGCGGCGACGTCGCGAAAGCGAGCGCGCCCGCGGGCCGGGGATCACACCTCCGCGACGACCGGCACGATCATCGGGCGCCGGCGGAGTTTCCGCCCCGCCCACTGGCCTACGGTGCGCCGCACCACCTGCTGCAGCTGCCGCGGGGCGGTCTTGCCCTCGTTCATCGCTGCTTCCAGGGCGGTGACGATCTGCGGGAGGATCGTTTCGAAGCGGGCCTCCTCCTCGGCGACCCCGCGGGCGTGGATCTGGGGTTCAGTGACCACCTTGCGGGTCTTGGGGTCGACCACGGTGAAGATCGAGATGAACCCCTCGGAGGACAGCACCCGCCGGTCCTGCAGTTCGTCCTCGGTCACCTCCCCGATCGATTTGCCGTCGACGTAGACGTACTCGCATGGAACCGCGCCGACGATACGCGCCCGGCCATCGACGAGGTCAACGACCACCCCGTCCTCGGCGAGCACGACCCGCTGGGGGTCCACCCCGGTTTTCACTGCGAGCGCGCCATTGGCGACGAGGTGGCGCACCTCTCCGTGCACGGGCATGACGTTGGTGGGGCGCACGATGTTGTAGCAGTACAGCAGTTCCCCGGCGGAGGCGTGGCCGGAGACGTGGACCTTCGCGTTCGCCTGGTGCACGACGTTCGCGCCGAGCCGCGTGAGCCCGTTGATCACCCGGAACACCGCGTTCTCGTTGCCCGGGATGAGGGAGGAGGCGAGCACGACCGTGTCGCCTGGGCCGATGGTGATCTTGTGGCTCCCGGCAGCCATCCGGGACAGCGCCGCCATCGGTTCCCCTTGCGAGCCGGTGCTCATGAGCACCACCTCGTCCTCGGGCAGGGACTCCACATCCTTCAAGTCGATGAGCACCCCCGCGGGCGGATCAAGATAGCCGAGGTCGGCAGCGATCGCCATGTTGCGCACCATCGACCGGCCGACGAACGCGACCCGGCGCCCGTGCGTGGACGCGGTGTTGAGCACCTGCTGCACCCGGTGCATGTGGGAGGCGAAGGACGCGACGACGATCCGCCCGGAGGCTTTCTCAAACACCCGGTCCAGCACGTCACCGATCTCCCGTTCGGCCATGTTGAATCCGGGCACCTCGGCGTTGGTGGAGTCGGTCATGAACAGGTCCACGCCCTCCTCCCCGAGCCGGGCGAAGGCCCGCAGATCGGTGATCCGCCCGTCCAAGGGGAGCTGGTCCATCTTGAAGTCCCCGGTGTGCAACACCATGCCTGCCGGGGTGCGCACCGCGACGGCGAGCGCGTCCGGGATGGAGTGGTTGACGGCGACGAATTCGCAGTCGAATGCCCCCAGGTGGGTGCGGTCGCCTTCCACGACCTCCTTGAGCACCGGTTTGATTCGGTGTTCTTTGAGTTTCGCTTCCACGAGCGCGAGGGTGAGTTTGGAACCCACCAGGGGGATGTCCTCGCGCAGTTTCAGCAGGAACGGCACAGCGCCGATGTGGTCTTCGTGCCCGTGGGTGAGTACTACGGCCTCAACGTCGTCCAACCGGTCTTCGATATAGGAAAAGTCCGGCAGGATGAGGTCAACACCGGGTTCGCGGATGTCGTCGGGGAAGAGCACCCCGCAGTCAATGATGAGGAGCCGCCCAGCAAATTCCAGTACGGCCATGTTCCGGCCGACGGCGCCCAGCCCCCCGAGGGGGACTATCCGCAAACCTCCCTCAGGCAATCTGTCCGGATACCCGAGTTCGAGGTGCGGTGCTGTCATTAATTCTCCAATAGGTTGTGTGTGAGTAGCACGTCGCGCAAGGCGGCAAGTTCTGCCTCATCCGCTTGCACGAGCGGGGAACGTACAGTGAGGTGGTCGATGTGCCCCTGAAGGTGCACTGCGGCCTTCGCCATGACGGCGCCTTGGCCGCCTCCCATGATCCCTTCGACCACCGGGGATAGTTGTGCGGATAGATCGCGCGCCGTGTCCAGATCGCGTTCGTCGATCGCTTGCACCATCTTTCGGTACTGCGAGGCGACCACGTGGCCGACGACGGATACCACGCCCGAAGCGCCGTGCACGAGCCAGGCGAGGTTGAGGGCGTCGTCCCCGGAGTAGAACTCCAAGCCGGTGCGGCGCATCCGGTCGAACCCCTGGGGAACATCGCCGGTCGCGTCCTTGATCGCTTTGATCTGCTCCACGGCTGCGAGCCGGTCGAGGCAGTCATCTCCGATCGCCACTCCCGTGCGCCCGGGGATGTCGTACACCATCGCGGGCAGCGAGGTCGCTTCCACGATCGTGCGGATGTGGCGGTACACGCCTTCCTGGGAGGGGCGGTTGTAGTAGGGAGAGACGACGAGGAGCCCATCAGCGCCGGCCTTTTCCGCCGAGGTCGCGATCCGGGTCGCGTGGGCGGTGTCGTTGGACCCTGCCCCCGCGATGATCATCGCCTTCCCGCCGATCTCGTCAACGACCACCCGGATGACTTCGTCCTTCTCGGGGGTGTGTGTCGTCGGCGATTCGCCGGTCGTTCCCGCGAGCACGATCGCGTCACAGCCGTCGGCGACGAGCTGCGCGGCGAGCCGGCGGGTGGAGGCGTAGTCGACGGAACCGTCGGGGTTCATCGGGGT
>JAJYRV010000280.1 GCA_021793935.1 Actinomycetes bacterium
TTCCGATCTGCGGATCGCGGGCGGGGTTGCCGCGATCATCCTCACCGGGTTGTGCCTGCGTTCGCCGATCACCTCCCTCGCGGCGGTCCTTCCGGACATCCAGCACGAGCTTGACCTCTCCCCCACGGTGGCGGGGCTGCTCACCTCGCTGCCGGTGTTCTGCTTAGGCATCGGCGCGGCGGTGGTGGCCGGAATCGCTCGCCGGTTCGGGCTGAACCGGGTGATGACCCTCAGTCTGCTGCTGCTCACAGTGTTCGTGGCGGTGCGCCCGTTCACGGGCGCGGCGGGCATGCTCATCGCAACGGCCGGGATCGGGCTCGCGATCACCGCCGGCAACGTGCTCCTGCCCGTCGTCGTGCGCCGAGACTTCCCCGCCCACCAGGGCAAGGTGATGTCGGCGGCGACGACGTCGATCACCGGGGGCGCAGCTCTCGCGGCGATTTTGACCATCCCGATCTGGACGGCGTTCGGCTGGCGGTGGGCGATCGCCGCCTGGGCGTTGCTCATGCTCGCCGCGGCCCTCACCTACCACCTGTTCGCGGGTGAGGAGGAGGTGGTCTCCCAGGAAACGGGGCCGACGAAGGTCTGGACGATCCCCGGGGCGTGGGCGATGGCGCTGTTCTTCGGGCTCAATTCCGGGCTGTACTACGCAAGCACCCACTGGCTGCCGACCTTCTTACCCGAGATCGCCGGGATTAACGAGTCGCAAGCGGGGGTGGCGGCATCCATCCTCCAATTCGCGGGGCTCATCGGCGCGATCAGCGTTCCCGTGCTCGTCTCGAAGGTCTATAACCGGCAAGCCTTCTCCCTCGCCGTTACCAGTCTGTGGCTCGTGTACACCCTGGGGCTGGTGTTTGCGCCGTCGTTGTATCTGGTGTGGATGATCGCCGGGGCGATCGCACAGGGCGGAGTATTCGCGCTGCTTCTCAGCCTCTACGTGCTGCGGGCCCCGAACCTGTCGATGGTTCGGGACCTATCCGGAATGACGCAAACAATCGGGTATTTCATCTCCGCGACCGCACCGGTGAGCGTGGGGGCGTTATTCGAGCGCACCGGCTCCTGGACGGGTGGGCTCGGGCTGCTCACCGCGATGGCGATCGGACTCGTGGCGATCACCCCGATCGTCTCAAGCCGCAAGAAGCTCCAGGCCCGCGGCTGATTACGAAAATGAGACAAAACGGTCCATACTATTCACCATGACCTCAATGGACTCTGACGGCGCCGTGTCGTTGAACGGCAAACGATTCGCAATGGTCTCCTCCACCGCATCGCGGGTTGATCCGGACCATCCCACAGAGTTCCTCTATCACCAAGAGGGCGAGCTCACCTGGGGCGAGTACACCGGCGACACCGTCACCCAGGGCAGGTTCGTCGGCGCGTTCGACGGCGAGGTCCTGGCGATCTCCTTCGCCCACGAACTCGTGGCCGACCGCAGCGTAGTGCAGGGTTCTGCTGAGAGCCGCGTCGAGGTCCGCGAGGGAACCTTGCACCTTGTCGAAACCTTCTTCGTCGACGGCGTGGAACACGAAAGCGTGTGCATCGAAATCTGATCTTGCCCCGCCCGCCGAAAACCTACCAATAAACCTACTCGGAGATTTGTATGCGCTCATCATCTCGCTTCTCTTTGGCTGCGTGTTCAGCCGCGGCAGCGCTGGTTCTCGCTGCCTGCTCAGGCGGCAATACCGCCAACCCGCCCTCGGACGACGAGCCCTCGGCAAGCGCGGGCGGGGAAACGCTCGTCATCGACACTGCGTTCTCACTGGAGACCGGTGACCCCGGGCGCACCTACGTGCCGACCGGGAACATGGTTCTGCACGCGGTCTACGACACGCTGCTCACCTTCGAAGGCTCGGATGAAGAGCTCCCCGTTCCCTCCCTCGCCACGATGGAACAGAACGACGACGCGACGGAGTTCACGTTCACCCTCACCGGCGAGCGGACGTTCTCCGATGGCACGCCAGTGACGGCGGACGACGTCGTCTACTCCCTCACCCGGGTGCAGGGCATCACCGAGTCGAAGGCGAACTTCCTCATGGACGGCATCACCGTGGAGAAGGTCGACGAGGAGACGGTCAAGCTCTCCACCGAGGAGCCCTACCTGCAGCTGCCCGCCATCGTGACGAACCCGGCGCTCGGGATCGTCAACTCCGAGCTCGCCCAGGAGAACGGCGGCACCACCGATAACGACGACGAAGCTGAGGACTTCTTCAACTCCACCTCGGCAGGTTCGGGCCCGTACATGATCGACTCCCTCGACATCACCAGCCAAGTCGTGCTCGTTCCCAACCCGGAGTACGACGGCGAATACACCCCGGAGTTCGAGCGCATCGTCGTGCGGAACGTCTCGGAAAGCTCCACCCAGCTCATCAACCTCCAGGGCGGGGATTCCAACCTTGCCGTGGACCTCAACGGCGACCAGGTCGAAAGTCTGGGCGACGGCCTCAAGGTGACCTCTCAGCCCTCCGCACAGGCGATGTTCCTCCTCATCAACCAGAGCGAGGAGGTCGGCGGTGACACCGCGAATCCGGACTTCGCGGAAGCGGTGCGATACGCCCTCGATTACGACTCCCTGGTGGAACTCGCCGGGGTTGGCGCCGAGCCCGCCACCGGTGTCATTCCCCCGCTCTTCCTCGGCGCGCTGGAGGAGGGCGTGACCCAGGATCTCGACCGGGCGAAGGCCGCCCTCGATGCCTCCGGTTACGACGGGGAGACGATCACCCTGGAGTTCCCGAACGACAACCCGATCGGCGGGGTGGAATTCACGCCCGTCGCCGAGCGCGTGCAATCCCAACTCCAGGAGATCGGGCTCGACGTCAAACTCGCCCCCGCTCCGTTCGCCACCCAGATCGACCCCTACGTCGACGGCAAGGAAGCGTTCTCCCTGTGGTACTGGGGCCCGGACTTCGCCGACTCCTCCTCCTTCCTGCCCTTCGGGCCGGGAGAGAAGGTCGGACTGCGCGCGAACTGGACCGAAGAGGACTCCCCGGAGATCGCCGACCTGGTGAAGGCGGCGGAGAACGCCACCTCGGTCGACGAACGCGAGGAGATCATGATCGACTTCGCGACCGCGATGCAGGAATCCGGGCCGTTCGTGCCCATCATCGTCGTCGGCGCCAACCTCGCCAGCGATGATTCGATCGACAACGTCCAGTACAACTCCAACTGGACCCTCGACATCCCGCTCATCACCCCCGCCGGTTAACGGAGGTTCGGCGTGGCAGAAACTAAGTCTCGTTCCTCGCTGCGCCGACCCCTGCAGCGGTGGCCGCTCGCGGCGTACATCGCCCGTCGCCTGCTCACCTCGATCCTCCTGATGATCGGCGTGACCATCGTGACGTTCGCCCTCACCACCCTGGTGCCCGGTGACCCGATCACCGCGGCACTGGGGGAGGGCGCCGCGAGCAACCAGGCGACGGTGGACGCTTACATCGAACGCCACGGCCTCGACAAGCCCGTCCCCCAGCGCTACGTCATCTACATGGCCCACCTGCTTCAGGGCGACCTCGGAACTTCGATCCACACCGGCCGGCCCGTGCTCGATGACCTCGGCGCGGTCATCCCCGCAACGGTCGAGGTCGCATTGGCCGCGATCATCCTCTCGCTCGCGGTCTCCCTCGTGCTCGGCACTCTCGCCGCCTACCGGCGCGGGAAGGTCACCGACCAGGTGGTGCGGGTGGTCTCCCTCATCGGGCTGAGCCTGCCGATGTTCTGGCTCGCGATCGTAGATCGG
>JAJYRV010000281.1 GCA_021793935.1 Actinomycetes bacterium
TGGGGGGGCTCGCGAGGGGTGTCCCGGGAGCCGTCCGTGCCGCCCTCCCCGCCGCCGAGGGCGCTGGGGAGTCCGCAGGCGGTGAGCATCGCCGCCGCAGCCGCGGCCACGAGCGCTCGTGCTGGGCGTGAGTGCCTAGTCCGCAACGATCTTCCCCTCGCGAACGCTCACGGGGAATTCCGGCAGGTCCTCCTCCGCAGGGCCTTTGAGAACGGCTCCCGTGTAGGTGTCGAACTCCGAACGGTGGCACGGGCATTCAAGGATCTCTGGTTGCCCGGCATCGGGGACGACTTTGCATCCCTGATGCGTGCAAATGGCGCTGAAGGCACGGAACGTTCCCCCTGGGGTGTGGGTGAGGATCATCGGGGTGTCCCCCGCGAGCACGGGGATCGCTTCCCCTTCCGCGATATCAGCCGCATCGGCGAGCACCGTTCCTCGCTCGAGTTCTTCAGTGCTCTCAGAGCAGCCGGCGAGCACGCCCGCGGCGGCGATACCCGCTCCGAGCCCCAGGACTTGACGGCGGCACAGCTGAAAATTCACGCCTCCCATCCTAGATCACGACGGCCTCGTCGCACGCCTACCGTTCGCGGCGCAGGGAGATTCGGCAGCGATCCACGCGGGCGAAGGGGATGAGATCGTTAACGGCGACCTCGGCGTCCCATTGCGACAGGGCCCCCTTCATCACTCCCAGGTGCACCGCGCAGACGGGGGGCAGCACGCGAGTCCCCGCTTTCCGAGCTTCTTCCACGTGTTCCAACTGCACCTCATCCAAGAAGGGGCAGGACTTGACGTAGATGTCGGAGTTCGAGGGCGGATCGGATTCGAACCCCATGTCATCCAGTAGCGTGGACAGGGCTTTAACGTCGCCGTGCAACGGCGCGGAGCTCCCCCCGGTCTCGGTCTTCTGCGCTTGCTCTCGGCCCCACCGTTGCCCGATCTGCTCGGCTCGGGCGGCGCCTTCCGGATCGGCGGCGAGATCGCCGAGGAGGAGCTTCACCAGGGTTTCGGTGTGCCGCATCTGGGAGGGCGCGACCCGGGCGATCGCGCGGTAGCGGATGGCGGGGCGACCGACAGAACGCTCGGAGGATTCGTCGTCTTCAATCTCGATCAGACCGTCGGCGAGGAGGGATTCCAAGTGGAACCGCACCGTGTTTCCGTGCACGCGAAGGAGCCGGGCGAGTTCGCTCACCGTCTGCGCTTTCGCGGATCCGCGCAGGGCCTCGAGGATTTGCTGGCGTCGTCCCACTGGTCGTTCCATGAGTACAGTTTATCCAATAACTCGTTGGAATATTTTTCTTCAGATGGGAGTACGCCCATGGAGTTGGACCTTCGCTCGGTTTCCCCGGCGGGCAGCCACGCGCAGGTGTATCGCGCGTTCCGCGACCTCAGCGCGGGCGAGCAGCTCACCCTCGTCGCCGATCGCGATCTTCGCGAGATCCGCAGCCAGTTCGAGCGGGATTTCGCCCGGAGTTTCTCCTGGCAGAACCTCGAATCCGGGCCAGAGCTCTGGCGGGTGGACCTCCACAAGACGGCATCGACGGCGCTGCCGCAAGTGTTGGGCAACGCCAGCGAGTTCGCCGATTCCGCGGCTACTGATGCGATGGGAGTGCGGTGGAAGATCGAGGTGTCGGATCGGGACCTGGATTCCAACCTCATCGCCGTCGCCCCCGGCGCGGAGATCGCTGCCCATACGGGCCCGGGCATCGACGTCCTGATGATCATCCTCGACGGGTGCGGCACGGTGGGCACCGAAACGGACGAGCTTGCCGTGAAGGCGGGCGATCTGACCTGGCTCCCCAAGTATTCACGGCGCGCGATTCGGGCGGGGTCGATGGGCCTGCGGTATCTCACCGTGCACACCCATAAGACCGGGCTGCAGATCACCCGCCCATGAGAATTAGGACCTAATGCCCGACTCTGCCGAAACGGCTAGCACTCCGGGCGAAGTAATGCAAGAAGTCGGGACGTTTGGCCCGTGACAGGTTGCTGCGGGGGCGGGACGATGGAGCCATCCTCAGATCGAGGAGCAAGTTTTCGCTAGGAGCAACCATGACCACCGAGATGAAGCCCCGCCCCCTGGACACCCCACGGATGCGGCGCCAAGAAGACATCGTCACCAGCCCAGCACTGCGCAAGGTCCTCGCCATCTCCCGGATCATCATTGGATTCGGGTTCCTCTGGCCCTTCCTCGACAAGCTGTTCGGCCTGAACTACTCCACGACTGCCGATGCCGCGTGGATCAACGGTGGTTCCCCGGCCCAGGGTTACATCGCCGGGATCGAAGGCCCGTTCGCCACCTTCTTCGGCGTTTTCGGGAACTCCTTCGGCGACTGGTTCTTCATGCTCGGCCTGTTCGGGATCGGGATCGCGATGATCACCGGCGCCGGGCTGCGGATCGCCGCGGTCGGCGGAACCATCCTCATGCTGTTCATGTTCCTCGCCGACCTGCCGAGCGCTACGACCATCGTCGACGGCGAAATGATCCGTGGAGCGACGAACCCCATCCTCGACTCGCACTGGTATGAAGCGCTACTTCTCATCATCCCCGCGATGACACTAGCCGGGGACACCTGGGGCCTAGGCAAGTGGTGGAGTAACACGCCACTGGTTCAGAAGAACCCCTGGCTCCGCTAGGAGCAACTCGTTCGCCCTAGCCAAATAAGACGGGACCCGATCGGGTCCCGTCTTTCTATGTCCGTTCCCGGTCTCCCCCGGGTACGGGCGTCACCGCACCACGTACACCGCACAATCGGCGTGCTCGATGACCTCCCGGCTCACCGAGCCGAGCACGAGGCTCGCAAAATCACCCCGGCCTCGGGCACCGATGATCACCAGGCTCGCGTCCTTCGCCGCGTCGACGATCACTTCGGGCGCGCGCCCTTCGCCGGTGACCTTCTCCACCCGCAACTGCGGGTAGGCCGCACGTACCCGTTCCTCGGCGCGGTCGACCACGTCATGGGCTGCCTCCTGCGCACGCCGGGAGGCTTCGCGGTTGACCTTATTGTCCTCGTCGACGGCGATGCTGCTCCACGGGTGCACGAGCGGGGTTCGCCACGCGCTGACGATCCGGAGCAGAGATTGCGATTCGTCCGCCCACTGCGCGGCTTTATCCAATGCGGTATCGCTTTGTCTGGAACCGTCGACGGCGACGACGGAGGGAAGCTGCTCGCTCGGAAGCTCGCGGGGTTCTCCTCGGATCACCGCGACCGGGCAATTAGCGTGGTGGACCACGCCGAAGGCGACGGAACCGAGCTGGCCCATCCGCAGCGCGCCAGCCCCGCGGTGACCGACCACGATGAGTTGGGCCTCCATCGAAAGGTTCGTCAGCGCAGCTAACGGGGTGTTCTGCACACCGACAACCTCAACCTCGAGCCCCGCCACGGCTTCCCGGGCGATCTCGGCGCCCTGCTCCGCCGTTCGGTAGGCGAGTTGCTCACCGGAGACTTCTAACCCCTTCATCCCTGCCGGAGGGCTCACCCACCCCGTCGCGCACAGCACCACTAGCGGCACCTGCCGACGGTTCGCGACGATCGCCGCCCAGGCGACGGCGTTTCGGCTCTCCTCCGACGTGTCATACCCGACGACGACTTTGTTCGCTGCTATTACCACGGTGTCCCTCCTTGGAGCACGGATACGTTGGTTCTAGTTTTACCCAACCCCCCGCGGGGGCGGTGGTCCTTTGGTCCCGT
>JAJYRV010000282.1 GCA_021793935.1 Actinomycetes bacterium
GATCATCTTCATCAGCGTCGTCTTCCCGCAGCCCGAGGGCCCGACGAGGACGACGAACTCGCCTTCGGCGATGCCCAGATCCAGGGCGTCGACGGCGTTGACCTTCTGCCCGGGGTAGCGTTTGCTCAGGCCTTCAAGCCGGATCTTCATCGGATTCCTTTCGACGTCGTCACGCGGCGCAACCCGTGGAAGACCGCGTCGAAAATGATCGCGAGGACCGCCACTCCCAGCGTTCCTGCAAGCACCATGTTCACCGCTACCGGCGTGCCCACCCGGGCCAGACCCCGGAAGATGAAGTCGCCGTAGCCGGGGCCGTTGACGATCGCTCCGATCGCCGCGATCGCGAGCAAGGTGAGGGCGGTGACCCGGATCCCGGTGAGGATGGCCGGCCAGGCAAGGGGTAGTTCGATCTTGAGTAGCTGTTGGCGCCGGGTCATCCCCATCCCGCGGGCTGCTTCGACGATCGCCGGGTCCACCCCAGCGAGCCCCGCCACCGTGTTGCGGATGATCGGCATCAGCCCGTACATCGTCAGCGCGATCAGGACGGGTTTGTAGCCGAGCCCGAGCGGGCCGAGGAGGAGAATGAACAGCGCGAAGGAGGGGATCGTGAGGATCGCCCCAGAGGCGGCGAGGGCGAGTTCCTTCGCCCGCTCGTTACGGTAGGTGAGGATACCGATGCTCACCCCGACGATCGTGGCGAAGAGGACGGCGAGCCCGACGACCGTCGCGTGGCCGAGGCCCTGAGAGAGCATCTCGTCCCACCGACTGAGGAGAAACTCAAAGAAATTCATCACTCACCTTGGAGCCGGGAACACGGAGTGCGCGGGGGAAAATTGCGCGAGTAAAGGTCGTGCGAATTCAGTGTAACGAGTTACCGACGAAATTCAGATTTTCGTGATTTAAACAACGGTGCGGCTACACCTGCGCGCCTTCGAACTGCGACATGTACAGCCGGTAGTAGGCGCCCTTCGCCGCGAGGAGCTCCTCGTGGTTGCCCGACTCCACGATCCGGCCGTCTTCCATCATGAGGATGAGATCGGCGTCGCGGATCGTGGAGAGGCGGTGGGCGATGACGAAGCTCGTGCGCCCGCTTCGCAGTTCGTTCATCGCCTGCTGCACGAGCAGTTCCGTGCGGGTATCGACGGAGGAGGTCGCCTCGTCGAGGATGAGCAGGGAGGGGTCGGCGATGTGGGCGCGGGCGATGGTGAGGAGTTGGCGCTCCCCGGCGGAGAGGTTCTGCGCGTCGGGTTCGATGACCGTGTCATAACCCTCGGGCAGTTGCCGCACGAACCGGTCGACCATCGTCGCCTCCGCGGCGGCAACGACCTCCTCATCCGTCGCCTCCAGCCGCCCGTAGCGGATGTTCGCGGCAATCGTGTCCTCGAACAGCACCGCGTCCTGGAGCACCATGCCCACCCGCGAGCGCACCTGTTGGCGGGTGAGGGTCGCGGTGTCGATCCCGTCGATGAGGATCCGCCCGGAATCCAGGTCGTAGAACCGCATGATGAGGTTGACCAGGGTGGTCTTACCCGCCCCGGTGGGGCCGACGATCGCGACCGTCTCACCCGGACTCACGGCCAGGGAGAGGTTCTCGATGAGCGGGGTGTCGGGCCGGTAGGAGAAGGAGACGTCGTCGAACTCCACGTGGCCGTCGGTATGGTCGGGCAGCTGCGAGGTCGGGCGGTCGGGGATCTGCTCCTCGGCATCGAGCAGTTCGAAGCACCGCTCGGAGGAGGCGAGGCCGGACAGGACCATGTTCGCCAGCCCCCCGAGTTGGCTCAGCGGTTGGGAGAATTCCCGCGAGTACTGGATGAACGCCGTCGCATCCCCGAGGGTGATGTTGCCCGAGGCGACCCGCAGCGCCCCGGCGACGGCGATGAGCACGTAGGACAGGAACGAGACGAACTGCATGAGCGGCATGATCGAGCCCGAGAGGAACTGGGCGGTGAACGCCGAGCGGTACAGGGCGTCGTTGCGTTCGTCGAACTCGGCCATCATGTCCTCCGAGCGGCCGAAGATCCGCACGAGCTCCAGCCCGGAGAAGGTCTCCTCGATGTGCCCGTTCAGCCGGCCCGTTTCGCGCCACTGCTCGGTGAACTTGTTCCGCGATTTCGAGCCGAGCAGGCCGGCGACGAGCGCGGTGAGCGGCAACGCGATGAGGGCGATGAGCGCGAGGCGCCAGGAGAGGATGAACATCATCGCCGCGATCCCCACCACCCGCAGCAGCGAATTGAGGGCCTGGCTGAAGCCCTGCTGCAGAGCGTTCTGGACGTTATCGACGTCGTTGGTCACCCGGCTCATGATGTCCCCGCGTTGGCGGGAGTCGAAGAACGCGAGGGGAAGGGTGTTGATCTTCGTCTCGATGTCTTCGCGGAGTTTGTATACCACCCGCATCACCAGCAGATTGAGCAGGTACCCGCTCCACCACTGGAACAGCGCCGCGCCGACGTACATCGCGATGAGGATCCCGATCTTCTGCCCGAGCAGCCCGAAGTCGATGCCGACCCCGGGGGTCACTCCCGACTTCGCGAGCATCTCCGCGTAATCGGTGTTCCCCTCGGCGTTCGCCTGATCGATGAGGGTCTGCAGATCCGCCCCGGCGGGAAGGCGCCCGCCGATGAATCCCGAGTAGATGACGTCGACCGCTTGGCCGAGGATCCGCGGGGCGAGCACGGAAAGGACGACGGAGGCGATGATGAGGGCGACGACGACGCCGAGCGGGCGCCGTTCGGGCCCCAGGCGCGCGCCGAGCTGCTTCGTCGAGCCCCACAGGTTCTTCACGCGCTGGTTCGGGGCGTCGTATTCCGCCGATTCCTCAGCGCCGGGTTCAGGTGTTTCGTCGCTCATTTCGCTTCTCCGTTCCCCGCCGGGCTGCCGCCGGGGTCACCGGTATTCGGAGCGGCCCCCACGTGCGGGTCCTCCGCTCCCGCCTGGGAGTGCACGATCTCGATATAGGTGGGGCAGGTCTCCATGAGTTCCTCGTGGGTGCCCCGCCCCACCACCCGGCCCGCCTCGAGCACGACGATCTGCTCCGCGTGGCGGATCGTGGAGACGCGCTGGGCGACGATGATCATCGTGCGATCCTTCGTCGCCTCCTTCAGCGCGGCCCGGACCTGGGCGTCGGTCGTGACGTCGAGGGCGGAGAAGGAGTCGTCGAACAAGTACACCTGCGGCTCGGTCACGAGCGCGCGGGCGATGGACAGGCGCTGGCGTTGCCCGCCCGAGACGTTCGTTCCCCCTTGAGAGATCGCCGAATCGAGCTGCTCCTTCTTGGCCTTGACGAACTCCTCACCGTGGGCGATCCGCAGCGCCTGCCACAGCTCCTCCTCGCTCGCATCGGGCTTGCCGAAGCGCAGATTGGTCGCGACCGTTCCCGAGAACAGGTACGGGTTCTGGGGCACGACGGCGACGATCCCGGCGAGGTCCTCGGGAGTGAAGGCCGTCAGCGGCACCCCGGAGACGAAGATTTCCCCCTCGCGGGGGTCGAACATGCGCGAGGCGAGCCGCACGAGGGTCGATTTGCCGGATCCGGTCGAGCCGATGATCGCCGTCGTCTGGCCCGGCCGGGCCGTGAAGGAGACCTCCGAGACGACGTCGTGCTCCGCGCCCGGGTAGCCGAAACTCACCCCGCGGAACTCCAGCGTGCCCGAGCCCGGCGTACGGAGCATGCGGGCGACGTC
>JAJYRV010000283.1 GCA_021793935.1 Actinomycetes bacterium
ACGCCACCTGGCAAACGAGGTTCGTTGCCATGACGAGTTCCAACCCATCCCGAGTATCTTCACGAGTGCGGGGCGCGTGGATGAGGCCCGCATTATTTACGAGCACGTCGATGCGTTCCACCCCGGTCTCGCGCAACGACTCTGCGCCGGTGCGGGCGGTAGCGAGTCCAGAGAAGTCAGCGGTTGCGATTCCGCTGCGCGCGCCGGGGACTCGGGCTGCTAGCGTCTCCTGCGCCGCGACGAGCCGGTCATGTCTTCGGCCGACGAGAATTACCTGATAGCCCTTTCGTGCCAGTCCCTCCCCGGTGAAGTACCCCAACCCCTTGTTCGCGCCGGTGATCACAGCAGTGGGTGCATGAGTGCTCATACCTCCCGAGTCTGCCAGCAAACCGAAGGCCCGGTCTCGCTAGCAGGCCCGCGAGAGGGCCGGTTCGGTTTGTTACGGAGGGCCAAACCCAGAAGGATGGAGCCGTGCAGCGCATAAGATTGCTGCGCGACGGCAAGCAGGATCAAGTCAGGCCCGGCGAGGGCGGGTGAACGACCGCCGAAGTCGGCAACGGAAGGTGTGCTGTGGCACTAGCTGTAATTCCCGAACCAGCAGCAACGCATGAAGGCGAGGGGAGGCTGAGGCTCGATGCCTCGGCTGCGCTGTATTATCCGGAGGAGTTCGCTCCGGCTGCGCACGTTGTTGCGACCGAGTTGCGTAGCGGAACGGGGTGGGAGCTCCCGCGCCGGAACACACCGGCGGAGATCTCGTTCGACTCCGCGCCCGAACTGACACAGGAGCTGGGCGAGGAGGGGTACGAACTCTCGATCACTGATCGGGTAGAGATCCGTGCCGCCACGGCCGCCGGCGCGTTCTATGGGGCGCAGACCCTACGCCAACTGCTTCCTGCGCAGGCCTTCCGCTCCGCGCCGATCGCGAGTGACGCCGTGGAACTTCCGCAGCTAGAAATCCGAGACACTCCGAGGTTCGGGTATCGAGGTGTGATGGTCGACGTGGCTCGGCACTTCCTCCCCAAACCCGACTTGCTCCGCTTCATCGCGACGATCGCGAACCTGAAGATCAACGTCCTTCACCTCCACCTCACCGATGATCAGGGATGGCGAGTGGAGATTCGCGCGTTCCCACGCCTGACCGAGGTCGGCAGCCACCGCACGCGCTCCTCTCGGGGAGACTGGCGGTGGCAGGAATACGAGGAAACACCCCACGGGGGGTACTACACGCAGGACGACATCCGGGAGATCGTCGCGTATGCAGCGGCGCGTAATATCACGGTCCTCCCCGAGATTGATGTTCCCGGGCACTCCCAAGCCGCTATCGCCGCCTACCCGCACCTCGCGCGGCTCGAGGAGGAGGTCGAGGTGTGGCCCCGGTGGGGCATCAACGACCTGGTGCTCGACCCACGCGAAGAGACCCTCGACTTCTACCGCCAGGTGTTCGACGAAGTCATCGAACTGTTTCCCGGGCGTTGGATCGGTCTGGGCGGAGACGAGGTGCCGTTCCGGCAATGGCAGCAGGATCCGAGCCTCATCCGGTGGGCGGAGGAGCAGGGGCTCAGCGGAGTCGAAGAGCTCCACGAGTGGTTCGTCTGCCAGCTTGCCGAACACGTCGCCGCGCGTGGGCGCACGCCGGTGGTGTGGGACGAACTCGCCGGGGCTGGTCTCCCGCCCGGAACGCTCGTGCACGCGTGGCGTACTGACGACGTCATCACCCGCGCGTATGAGGCTGGCCAGCCCGTCGTCGTCTGCACAGAAAAAGACCTCTACTTCGACTACACCCAATCCGACCGGGAGGACGAACCGATTCCGGTTGGCAAGGTGACGGCGGTCGAACAGGTCGCTGCCTACGAGCCGCCGGAAGTCGGGGTGAATGGGGAGGCGAGCGAGGCGATCGTGGGCGTCCAGGGCAACCTGTGGTCGGAGCACCTCAACTCACCGGCCCGGCTGGAATACGCGGCCTTTCCCCGCGTGATCGCGCTCGCGGAGGCGGCATGGAGTGCGCCCAAGGTCCGCAGGGTGGAGGCGTTCATGGAGAAGCTCCCCAGTGCGCTGGCCCGGCTGGACGCAGCGGGAGTCAACTACCGCCCCCTTACTGGGCCTCGGCCCTGGCACACGCGGCCCGGCGTGAAAGGCAGGATGCACGGAGCGGACTTCGTGGCGGGGCGGATCGAAGGGCAGGCCGATGCTTAGCCGCCACCGGATAGTGAGGATGGGAAATGGTTGGATCGAGTCTGGCGCAGGCGCTCACGAATGAGCACCACGAGATCGATTCGGGTATTGAGGAGTTCACCGCTGGCCTGGAACGAGGCGAACCGATCGGTGTGCTTGCTGGCCCGCTTCGGAAGGCGATGACCGCGCTCCGGCGCCACATCTATCTCGAGGAAGTGTTCGCGTTCCCGCCTATCCGCGAAGGCGGACTGGCGATGCCGATCATGGTGATGGAACGGGAACACGGAGTGCTGTGGCGGCAGCTGGATGCCCTCGAGGACGCTCTTGCCGGATTCGATGAGGCTGAGGCGCACAGCTCCGATCGCGCAGCCCTCATCGGCGCGTGCGAGGAAATGCTTGGGGTGCTGGAGTCGCATAACTCCAAGGAGGAGCCGATTGTCTACCCGCACTTGGATACCGAACTCTCTGTCGAACAGGCAGCGCAGCTGCGCTCACTCATCGAAACGGGTGCGACGCCATCGGGCTGGGTCTGCGCCCGAGCGGGAGAGGCGTGAACCGATCCGAGTGGCAGCATTCACTGGGCTTTCTGTGACAATCTCGGCCGGCCCCTGGCATACTCGTGCGCTGTGATAGCGGGTCGGGGGAGAAAGAGTAAACCGGGTGATGGTAGCGCCATCCGCCCGCTCCGGCGCTGGGACTCCATCTGGCGGGGCCGGTTCGGTGCCGATCATCGTGGGGTTCGTTACGACATCGACGTCAACTTCTTCGACCTCGACGAACGGATCTACCTGTATCTCGACGGCGCGCAGTCGCAATGGCAGCGAAGCCCGGCAAAGTTTACCCTCGGGGAGGAGACGTACATCGAGGCGGAACTCTCGACGTATGGAATGAAACTCGCGCGCCTCACCTCGCCGGATGGTATCCAGCAATTGCAGCCGATACCGGGAACGGCAGAAGCGTGGCGCCTGAGATTCCACCGGCAACACCGCGTTTGGAGCCGGGCGCTGGGGGCAATCTCGTGGGCAATACTCGTAGTATCGCTCCTGTTGGAACTTCCGCAGCTCGTGGAAGCGGTCGCTGACAGCACCGGCTGGTTCACGTTCACCTCTCCCGTCGCTCTGCCATCCGGGATGAATATTGCGCTCACGGTCGCAGGAGTCGCTGCGGGGTTAGAGCGGGCGCTGCGGTTGCAGCATCATTGGCTCCTCGATGAGTGAGTCATCCCGTGAGCCCCAACCGGGTTGCGAGGAATTCATACGCGAGAGCAGCCATGTGCGCGGCCTGGGCATTGTTCGCGGCACCGCCGTGCCCGCCCTCGATGTTCTCGTAGTACGTCACGTCCTTGCCCGCGGCGAGCATCTTCGCGGCCATCTTGCGCGCATGCCCAGGGTGCACGCGGTCATCCCGAGTTGAAGTGGTGATGAGAACCGGAGGGTAATCCGTGCCCGGCTCGAACAGGTGGTAGGGAGAGAATGCC
>JAJYRV010000284.1 GCA_021793935.1 Actinomycetes bacterium
CAGCCACCTGACCAAAAAATAACCCACCCAGAAGCAGCGGGACCTTCACGCGGGTTTTTGGAAAGTGAGCATGTAATCGCCGGTGAAGTCGTGGGGCAACCTATCCCAGACGATCGCGGATTCAGAGATGAACGGCACCACATCGTCGACTGCCGCCGCGATGTCCCACGCGAGCCGCGTCGTCTGCCCCTGAAACCGAATATTGGCAACGTTGAGAATCAGGAAGCCACCTGGCGATAACAGGGCCTCAATCTGGGAGGCGATCCGTGTGAGTGCGGCGATATAGGAGGCGTAGTCCCCGCCGATAAGTTCGTAACCCGTCAGCGGATCGGTGGGATGCTCGTTCCGCGTCAAGAACGGCGGGGCCGTGAAACAGAGGTCGAACGGTCCCTCGACGAGCCGGTAGAGGCCACGCGAGTCGCCTTCGATGACTTGCGATCGGGGAGCTCGCGCCGTGCTGATCCGAACGTGCTCCGGAAGGAGCTCCACGCCGACGGCGTCTCGGCCCAGATTCTCGCAGGCCAGAAGTGTGGTGCCGTAGCCCGCGAACGGGTCGAGAACCCGGCCGCCGAGAGGCGTGGCCGCGGCGATGACCGCTTCGGCGATGCTCAACGGAACATGAATATCGAGCACCTCGTCAGCGCTGAGCTGATCCGGTTGCGAAGTCGCGAATGCAGACACGCCGGGCAGGCTGACTCGATCAGAGCGCAATTCATCGGCTGATGCTTGAAAATATCTAGGTAAAGGACCTCGATAAGCCACGACATAAGCGTAGCCGGTGCCGCGAGCAGGTAGCCTGATCGGTGATGAACAAGAAACTTCGGGTGGCTGTGGTGTTCGGAGGAGCGTCCTCTGAACACGGAATTTCCTGCGCAACAGCGGCAGGCGTGTTGTCGGCGATCGACCGGGACCGGTTTGACGTCGTCCCGGTCGGAATCACCCGCGCGGGCCAATGGATCCTTGCCGCAGACGACGCCGACCGGCTGCGCCTTGAAGGCGCGAATGTACCCGAGGTAGTGGCCAGTGACGGTGCTGCCCTCACCGTGGGATTGGGGAAGGGGGCCCAATCCCTCGTTGCGGTCGACGCGGCGAACGGTGCATCGCGTGTGCTCGGCGGAAACCAGATCGACGTCGTCCTCCCGCTGCTACACGGACCGTTCGGTGAGGACGGCACGATTCAAGGCCTCTTCGAAATGGCCGGCGTTCCGTACGTGGGCTCCGGGGTGCTTTCCTCAGCCGTCGCGATGGATAAGCACTACATGAAGGTTGTGCTGGAATCCGCGGGCCTACCCGTCGGCAGGTACGAAGTGATCACCGCGGCCCAGTGGGAGCGCGACCCGGCAGCAGCGATCGCCCGGGCGTCGGAGTTGCCGTTCCCCGTCTTCGTCAAACCCTGCCGCGCCGGCTCCTCCATCGGAATCACGAAGGTGAAGGCGCCCGAGGGGCTCACCTCCGCGATCGAGGAAGCCCAGGAACACGATCCGAAAGTGATCATCGAAGCCGGCGTGGACGGGCGTGAGATTGAAATCGCCGTCCTCGGCAGCCCGACCGGTCCCGCGAGGACGACTCTGCCAGGCGAGATCATCGTGGGCGGGGGCCACGAGTTCTACACCTACGAAGCGAAATACTTCGATGAAGACGCGGCCGACCTCGTCTGGCCCGCAGAACTTCCCGAAGAGACCGCTGCGCGCGCCCGAGACCTCGCCGTCGAGTCGTTCGAAGCGCTCTCCTGTGAAGGCCTTGCGCGGGTCGACCTGTTCTATGTTGACGGCGGTGACCTGCTCGTCAACGAGGTCAACACGATGCCCGGGTTCACTCCGTTCTCGATGTACCCACTGATGTGGCAACGGAGCGGACTGTCTTACACTGAGCTCATCACCGAACTCATCGACCTGGCTCTCGCCAGACCGAAAGGACTACGTTGAGCCCTTCTCGCCGACGCGGGCAGCCATGGGGAATCCTCACCGCCGGCCTGATCGCGAGCGCATTGCTCGCCGCGTGCGGAAGTTCAGTGGAGCTCGAGCCAGCGCCGGAAGCAAGCGATCCGGTGTGCGCGCGTGTGCTCATCAACATGCCTGACGAGCTTGCCGGCGCGAAGAAGCGAAATACCACTACCCAGGCCTCCCGGGCGTGGGGAGAACCTCCGATCACGGTCCGTTGCGGAGTAGAACCACCCGGGCCGACGACCGACCGGTGCGTCACCGCCATCGATGACTCTGGCGAGAGCATCGACTGGGTGATGCGCGAAATCGGCGAATCCGGGGTGGAAGAAAACACGTGGCACTTCACGACCTACGGCAGAGATCCTGCCATTGAGGTGATCGTGCCCGTGGAATACGCCGGAACGGACGCAACGGGCGTGCTCGGCACCCTCGGCGAATACATCTCGCAAATCCCCGCCACCAGGGAATGTGTTTAAGGCTGACGATTATGACACTCACTGTTGCTGAACTCGACGAGGCGCAGCTCCTCGAACGAATGCTTCCGCTCCTACCCCAGGGGCACCGAACGGTCACGGGACCGGGCGATGACGCCGCCGTGCTCAACGTTCCCTCCGGGCAAGCGGTGATCTCCACCGACGTACTCGTCGAAGGGCACCATTTCCGCACCGACTGGTCCACGCCTGAGGACGTCGGTTACCGCGCTGCCGTACAGAATCTCGCCGATATCGCAGCGATGGGGGCGAGCCCGACGGGCATGGTGGTCGGCCTCGTGCTTCCCCCCACGACGCCCGTGGAATGGGTTGAAGGGATCGCCCGGGGGCTGGCGGAAGCAACCGAACCCGCCGGGGTGGGGGTGATCGGGGGCGACCTGGTGGCGGGCGAGCAGCTCGTCATCGCGATCACCGTGCACGGCGAGACCTTCGCCCACCCGATCCTGCGCTCCGGGGCGAACGTGGGTGACGTCGTCACCGTCGCCGGAACGCTAGGAAAGGCAGCGGCCGGGTATGCGCTGAAGCTCGCCGATTACGAAGCGGCGAGTGAAAGTGCGGAGGCGGAGCTCATCGCCCGGTTCCGACGCCCGCTGGCCCCTTTGAGCGCAGGCGTAGCCGCGGCCGCCGGTGGGGCCTCTGCGATGATGGACATCTCCGACGGTCTGCTCAAGGACGCCCGGCGGCTCGCCCGAGCAAGCGGGGTGACGCTCGATCTGCAATCGGACTCCTTCACCGCGGATGTTGATGCGCTCGAGCCCGCTCTCACCGCCCTCGGGCGTGAACGCGAGGACGCCGTATCGTGGGTGATCACCGGCGGTGAGGATCACGGCTTGCTCGCCACGTTCCCCGCCGGGGAAGAAGTTCCGGAGGACTTCCGGATCGTCGGGGTGGTGGGCGAACCCGGCGACGACCCCGTCCTCATCGACGGGCAGCCGCCGACGCTGAAAGACTCGGGCTGGGATCACTTCGACCGGCGTTAACCCTGCGCAATCGCCCCGCCCGGCCCGGACACTTGGTGTGAGATTCGCCACGAGGTACCCTGGGGTATGAATATTTTAGAAGTGATCCGGCGCAAGGGAAGTGACGTCCTCAGCATCCGCCCTGAGGCAACCGTTCGAGAACTCGTGAGTGTTCTCCACGAACACAACATCGGCGCGCTCGTGTGTATGGACGGCGAGAGGCTCGCGGGCATCGTCAGCGAGCGCG
>JAJYRV010000285.1 GCA_021793935.1 Actinomycetes bacterium
TCTTGGTGGCTGCGATAGCGGCGGTCTGGCGTCTCATCGTCCCTCCTTAGGGGAGAAAAAGCCACGCAGGGCGGCGGCCCTGGCAGCCGCCTTCAAGGTGGGTGCGACGTTACCCCCGCGGGTTCGTTGCTACTACCCCCTAGGCATCTTCCCGCACCGGCGGTACGCTTGCGCCGCCGTGGGGACCCGCTCAGGTGCTCGCGCGAACGATGAGTTCTGTTTCCAACATCGTGACCTGCGCTGCGGGCGCGCCTTCGATCAGGCGCGCAAGTACCCGGGCCATTTCTGCCCCCATCTCGACCATCGGCTGGCGGATGGTCGTGAGGGCCGGGTCCGTGGAGACGCTGAAATAGGAATCGTCGAAACCTACCACAGCGATATCGGCGGGCACGTTCTTCCCCGCCGCTGCCAGCGCCTGGTACGCCCCGACCGCCATCTGGTCGTTAGCAGCGAAGACCCCGTCGATCTCCGCCTCCCGCCTGAGAAGTTTCGCCATCGCGGCGGCGCCGGAGTCGGCGGTGAAGTCGCCGTATTCGACCGGACCCGGCTCGATGCCTGCCTCCGTCAGCGCCTCGCGCCAGCCGGTGAGCCGGTCCACTCCTGGGGGCATGTCCTGGGGGCCTGCGATCGTCGCGATCCGGCGTCGCCCGGTGTCGATAAGGTGTCCAACGGCCACGCGCGCGCCGTGAGCATTATCGACGTCGACGTAATACGACTCCCCGGCGCCCTCGCCCAGGGGCCGGCCGCCGAAGACCACCGGGAGGGTGCCGCTCAACGCGGCCCACGAGTGGTCACCGGTGTGATGGGAGACCACCAACGCCCCATCGACGTTGCCCCCCAGCAGGTATCGCCGGGTCTTCGCGGCTTGCGATTCGGATTCGATGATCATGTTGATCGTGTAATCCGTGGGCGCGAGTTCCAGAACTACGCCCTGGATGACCGATGCGAAGAACGGGTCAGCGAAAAGCTTCGCAGCCGATTCCGGGACGACGACGGCGATGGCCTGGCTCCGGTGGCTGGCGAGCGAGCGGGCGGCACGATTCGGTACGTAGTTCAACGTTTCGATCGAGGCGCGCACCGCCTCGGCCACCTTCGGATTCACCGTGGGACTGCCGTTGACGACCCGAGATACCGTCGCCCGAGAAACCCCAGCGTGAGCCGCCACCATCTCTAAGGTAGGAGCCTTCGCTCGCGTCATCGCCACGCCTCCTCACTCATCCGAAGAAAATTATCCGAAGAACAACGCGGCGAAACGCACGCGGTTTTCTGCCCCTGACACTACTACCGCGCGGGCGAGCCCGCGGTGGGAACGGCGGTACTCGCCGCCTCAGCGCCCGGCGCGAATGAGCTTCGAGAAGTTGTGGGCGCTGAGCTTGGCGATCCGCTCCTGGGTCCGATAGTCGACGTGCACGATTCCGAACCGTTTCCCGTAGCCCCACGCCCACTCGAAGTTGTCCAACAGCGACCATGCGAAGTAGCCGCGCACGTCGGCGCCTTCCGCGATCGCGTCGGCGACGGCGCTGATATGGGATTCGAAATAGGCCCACCGATCGTGGTCCTCCACCCGCCCGTCGGAAACTACGTCGTCGTAGGCAGCACCGTTCTCCGTCACGTAGAGCGGCGGCAGGTTCGGATACTCCTTGCCGAGCCGCACCAGCAGGTGTCGCAGGCCCTCGGGGTTGACCTCCCACCCCATCGCGGTCGTCGGCAGGCCACGGGAAGGGCTCGTGACGAATTCGGAGCCGACGAACCACGACCGGCCCTCCTTCGATGTAGGAACCAGCGGGGCGGGGTGATCGGCTGGCAGTGGGTGGGCGCTGAAGTTGTCGTCGTGATAGTGATTGACGCCGAGGAAGTCCAGAGGCTGGCAGATCGCCTGGAGGTCTCCGGGGTGCACGTACTGCTCGAAGTCGTATTCGTGCAGGTCGGCGAGCACGTCGCTGGGGTAGGTGCCCTGGAGAATGGGCTCGAGGAACATCCGGTTCCAGAGCCCGTCGAGTCGGCGGGCGGCATCGAGGTCGGCAGGGTCGCTCGGGTCGTTAGCGACGGCGTTGGTGAGATTGAGGGTGATGCCGATGTGCAGATCCTCACCGATCTCACGTAGCCGTGCCGCGGCGAGGCCATGCGCGAGGTGTTGGTGGTGCAGCGCCGCGAGCCCGGCATCCGGGTCCGTCCACCCCGGCGCGTGTTCCCCGCCGACGTGACCGATGAGGGAGCTGCACAGGGGTTCGTTGAAGGTGGTCCAGTGCCGCACCCGGTCCCCGAGCCGCGCGTACACCGCCTCGGCGTAGTCGGCGAACCGATGGGCGGTATCGCGGTTGGTCCACCCACCGCGTTCCTGCAGCGCGTGGGGCAGGTCCCAGTGGTAGAGGGTGAGCCAGGGAAGAATGTCTGCCTCGAGCAGCTCGTCGACGAGGCGGCTGTAGAAGTCCAGCCCCTCGTCGTTGACGTATCGGTCGCCCGGTTTCACCCGCGCCCAACTGGTGGAGAACCGGTAGGACTGCAGGCCCAGGCCTTTCATCAGCGCGACATCGGCCGGCATCCGGTGGTAGTGGTCGACGGCCACCTCGGGAGTATCCCCACCCGCCACCGCGAGCCGTTCGCGGGCGTACACGTCCCAGATGGAATCCTCCTTGCCTCCCTCGTGGGCGGCGCCTTCGATCTGGGCGGCGGCTGTCGCTGCCCCCCACAGGAATCCCTTCGGGAAGCGATCTGCCAGTTCTCCTCGTGCCATCAGCCTTTCACTGCTCCTGCCATGATTCCGGAAACAAGTTGCTTTCCCGCGACGACGAAGACCAGCAGCAGGGGCAGCGTCGCGAGGACTGCTCCCGCCAGGACGATGGAATAGTCGACGTACTTGGCCGACTGCAGCTGGCTCAGCGCCACTTGCAAGGTCGGGTTCTGCGGCACGACGAGCAGCGGCCACAGATAGTCGGTCCAGGCGGTCATGAAGGTGAACAGCCCGAGGATGGCCATCGCCGGGCGAGCCGCGGGAAGGCCGACGGTGAGGAAAGTGCGGAACGTGCTGGCGCCGTCCACCCGCGCGGCCTCCAAGAGCTCATCGGGGATGACGTCAACGAGGTATTGGCGCATGAAGAACACCCCGAACGCGGTGACGAGGGTGGGGATGATGACCGCACCCAGAGAGCCGGTCCAACCGAACTCCTTCATGAGCATGAACAACGGAATGATGCCGAGCTGGGTGGGGATGGCCAGCGTTGCGATGACGAAGACCATCAAGCCTTCTCGGCCTCGGAAGCGAAGTTTCGCGAAGGCGTAACCCGCCAGGGTAGAGAACATCACCACTGAGGTCGTGATCACCCCGGAGACGATCAGGGAATTTCCAAGCGCCTTCCAGAACGGCACGGTGTTGAAGACTTCAGCGACATTGGCCCAGAACTGGCTGCCGGGAAGCAACGGTGGAAAAAGGTCCGTCAGCGCCGACTTGTCAGAGCTGCCCATGACGAGGGACCAGTACAGCGGATAGGTGCTGCCGATGAACAGCGCGGCCAGAAGCGCATACACGATCCACCTCGGCCGGGAATTCGGCCCGGCGGCCCCGAGCTTGGGCCGTTTCGGTGCCGCGCGTCGCGCGGGCGTCGAGGTGCTCATGCCCCCTCCTTCCTTCGTCGTGACTTCC
>JAJYRV010000286.1 GCA_021793935.1 Actinomycetes bacterium
CTGCGCGCCGAGGGAACCGCCGGTGACGAGCACCGTGAGCCGTTCGGGGTCGAGCCCGAGCGCCGCCGCCCCTTGCCTGCGCGCCGCGGCAGGATCTTCGCTGCGGGCCCGGGCGAGTTCGGCGATTTCGGGGCGCAGCGGCAGGCCGACGGTTTCCGTGCGGTGCTTTCCCACGAGCGGGGTGGAGGGGAAAGTGAGCGCGACGACGTCGGCGAACCGGGCGCCGAGCCGGTTCGCCAGCCCGGGGCGAGCATTCTGTTCGTGGATGACTACGGGGATGCCAAGTTTGCGCGCAGCGAGGTAGGCAGGGGTGGAAACGTATCCGCCGAAGCCGACGACGGCGTCCGCCCGCCGGGGGCGTTCTAAGGCCTGTCGCGCGGCGCGGGTAGCGGCGCGCCACTGCCCGGGGAAGCGCAGCATCGCCATGCCGGGTCGGCGCGGGAACGGGACCTTGGGCAGGGTGAGGAGTTCGTGCCCGGCCGCGGGCACCAGGTCCGCTTCCAACCCTTCGGCGGTGCCGAGCACGGTGAGGTCGGCGTCGAGGTGGGCCGCGGTCGCGAGCAGCGGATTGACGTGACCGGCTGAACCGCCGCCGGCGAGAACGATCCGGGGGCGAGGAGTGTTACTTGCCACGGCCGCGCCCTGGGGCGAGCACCGCTAGCGAGCGGCGGAAGCGGAATCTGCGGGAGGCCAGCGCCTCGGCGCAGCCCGGTTCCGAGCGCGCGAAGGCGATGACGAAGGCGAGCGCGAACAGCGTGGTGATGAGGGAGGACCCGCCCGCGGAGATCAGCGGCAGGGGGACGCCGATGACCGGCAGTAGGTTGATCGTCACACCGATGTTGATCGCGGCCTGCCCGAGGATCCAGGCGCCGATCCCGCCGGTGGCGATCTTGACGAATGGATCCGGGTGGCGTTTGACGACTCGGGTCATCCCCACTGCCAACGCGAGGAAGAGCGCGAGCACGACGAGGGTGCCGAGGAGGCCGAGTTCCTCGCCGATGATCGCGAAAATGTAGTCGTTGTGTGCCTCGGGCAGGTAGAGCCACTTTGCCCGGGAGGCGCCGAGGCCGACTCCGGACCACCCACCGGTGCCGAGCCCCTGCAATGCGCGCACGGGTTGCAGATCCAGCCCGAGCGGGTCATGCTCCCCCTTGCCGAGGAATTGCAGGATCCTCGTCATCCGGTTTCCCGACGTGATGGTGAAGGCCGTCACCACTCCGGCGGCGACCATCCCGGCGACGGCGAACATCATCGCCGGTACCCCGGCCACCCACATCGCCCCGGCGACGAGGATGAAATAAATGAGCGCGGTACCGAGGTCTTTGGTGTGGAGCACCCCCGCGAGCACGAGCAGGATGCCCACCCCCGAGGGGAACACGACGTGCGAAACTTTATCGAGCTGGTGCTGTTTGTTCCCGAGCATCAGCCCGAGCCACAGGGCGATGCCGAGTTTGGCGATCTCCCCCGGTTGGAGGGACTGCCCGGCAATGACGATCCATGCCTCGTTGCCGCCCGCCGCGACCCGGAAGGCGGGGATGAGCCCGAGCCCGAGCAGCCCAAGGCTGCCGAGCATCGCCGGCCACACGAGGGCCTTGAGCCACTTCAGTGGCAGGTGCGCGATGACTACGGCGGCAGGGATCGCCATGAGCGCATACTTCGCTTGGCTGAGGAACCCTGATAGCGGGGTCTTGCCTCCCGTGTCCCGCAGCGAATACACCGTGGAGGCGGAGAGCACCATGACGAGTCCGAGCGCGAGGAGCAGGATCGTCGCGCTGACCAGCAGGTAGTAGCTCGTCGTGGGGGAATCCCAGATCCTGCCCGCCGGTGCCTCGGAATCAGCCCCCGCCGCGGGGGGCGGTGTCGCCGGGGCTTTCTTCTGTTTCGGGGCCGGCGTCTGCCGAGAGCGGCTCGGAGCAGCGGGCCGGCGGGCGGTGGTGCGGGGCGGACTGGGGCGTTTACGGGTCGGGGTGATGCTCATTCGCCGTCCCCGCCCAATGCTGCTACCGCCGCAATGAACGCATCCCCCCGAGCCTCGTAGCTCTTGAATTGATCCATCGACGCCCCGGCGGGTGCGAGCAGCACCGTATCCCCCGCGTGGGCGAGGTTCATGGCGGCGCGGACTGCGGCGATCATGACTTCATCGTCACCCGGGTCGATGATTTCGGTTGGAACTTTCGGGGCGTGTCGGGCAATTGCCCCGGAAAACGGCTCCGGGTCGGTGCCGATGATGACGGCGCCGCGCAGCTTCTCCGCGCGGGAACGAACGAGGTCGTCGAAGCGCGCCCCTTTCGCCAACCCGCCGAGGATCCACACGACCCGGCCCTCCTCCATCCCCGCGAGTGAGGCAGCGGCGGCGTGGGCGTTGGTGGCTTTGGAGTCGTTGATGAAGTTCACTCCCCGCACCTGCCCCACCCGCTGGAGGCGGTGCTCGGCCGTGCGGAACTGCGCGAGCCCCTCGCGTACCTGTTCGTGACCCACCCCGTCGGCAAGGGTGAGCGCTGCCGCGGCGAGCGCGTTGGCAACCATGTGGGGGGCGAGCCCGCTGGCATCGGCGAAGCAAGGGACGTCGCCGAGGTTCGCGATGACCTGCCCGTGCGTGCGCCGCTGGGAGATGAAGGCACGGTCGACGAGGGCGTCCTCCACGAGCCCGACTTCCCCCACGTGGGGGGTGGCGAGGGTGAACCCGACCGCGCGGGCTCCGTCGATGACGTCGGCTGCTTCAACCATTTCCCGGGTTGCCGGGACGTCGGAGTTGTACACGCACGCGGCCCGGGTGTGGGCGTAGATGCGGGCCTTGGCCCGGGCGTAGTTCTCGGCGCTGCCATGCCAGTCGAGGTGGTCGTCGGCGAGGTTGAGGACGGCCGCGGAGACCGCGGAGACCGAGTGGACGTGATGGAGTTGGAAACTTGACAGTTCCACGGCGAGGTTGTCGAGTTGCTCCGCCCGCGCGTCCCAGACGGTCCGCACGATGGGCACCCCGACGTTGCCGACGACCCGGTAGTTGCGCCCAGCCGCGGCGAGGATAGCGCCGACCATTCCCACCGTCGTCGTTTTGCCGTTCGTGCCGGTGAGGGTGATCCACCGGGTCGCCGGGTCGGCGAGGTGCCACGCGAGCTCGATGTCGCTCCATACCGGTCCTTGCCACCCGGCGAGCACGGGGTGGTGCGGGGGCCAGCCCGGGGAGGCGACGAGCAGGTCGGAGCGCAGGTGGGCCGCTTTGCGCGCGAGGTCGTCCGGGTCGGGGTCGATGAGGAATTCGATTCCCGGCCCGGCCGCGCCGCGCTCGGGGGCGACGGCGCCCAGCACGGTCACGTGCGCGCCGATCTCGGCCAGCACGCCAGCGGCCGACTGGCCGGTCATTCCCCAACCGGCGACGACGACCCGCCGCCCGCGGAATGCGTGCGCCCCCAGGCGGATGCCGGGGCCGGTGCGCCAGTGCTCCATTAGCTTGCGAACCACTCTGCGTAGAAGATCGCGACCCCCACTGCGACGAACAACGCGGAAATGATCCAGAACCGGATGACGATCGTCACTTCGGCCCAACCCGATAACTCGAAGTGATGATGCAGTGGTGCCATTTTGAACACCCGCCGCCCGGTTGCTTTGAAGAAGCCGATTTGGATGACGTCG
>JAJYRV010000287.1 GCA_021793935.1 Actinomycetes bacterium
TCTGCCTCGCATTGCCACACACTTGGTAAACACGTTGTCGTGCATTTCCCCGAGGGCGCCGAACCGCGGGAAATAGCGGGTGTGGCCGCCCGAATCGACCCGGATGGGGCGCTCGTGGTTGAAACCTCCACCGGGATGCGGCGTATCCTTAACGGTGACATCGCCCACACTCGACTACAGGCGCCGCTAGGCTAAGAAATTATGAACCAACCTGAACCGCCCTCAACGTATGAGGTGGTCCATACTGAGCTGCTCGGATCAGGGCCGGTTTATACCATCACGCAGGTCGCGAAGCAGATCGGTATCACGATCGGCGATGTACGCACCTATTGGCGATCCATGGGATTTCCCGATGTTCCGCTGACGGAGGCGCATTTCACCGACGCCGATGTCGAGGCGATCCGCGAGATGGCTCGCGCGGTGCTCGACGATAAGGTCACCTTTCCCACCAGCCAGAACCTCGTGCGCGCGCAGGGGCACTCGATGGATCGGCTCGTGCTGTGGCAGGTCGAGGCGCTCGTGGAGGAGATCTCGGAGCGGTTCCTCCTCGACGACGTCTCCGCCCGGTTGGTCGTGCTCGACCGGTTCCTGGATATGAAGCCTCTGCTCGAGAGCCAACTCATTTACACCTGGCGCCGGCAACTGGCCGCACTCCTCGGCCGCATCGATCAACAGTTCTCCAAAACGACCGGGTTGAGCACTTCGGAGGAGCAGCTTCCGCTCGAGCGCGCCGTGGGGTTCATGGACATGGTCGGCTACACCTCCCGCACGGTCCAACTCACTCGCGACGAACTCGCTGAGATCGTCAAGGAATTCGAATCGACGGCGCGGGATGTCGTCGCGGCGAACGGCGCCCGGGTGGTCAAGACGGTCGGGGACGCCGTGCTGTACGTCGCCGACGATCTCAAGGCCGGGGCGCGGGTCGCGACCGATCTGGTGGACATGCTCGCCGAGGTGGATCTGCCCGTGCGCTCCTCAGTGGTGTGGGGGCGGGTGCTTTCCCGATCGGGAGACATCTTCGGTCCGATCGTCAACCTCGCCTCCCGACTGAACGACCTCGCGGCCGCGGGAACTGTTCTTATGGACGACGTCTCCGCGGCGATCCTGGAGCAGGACAACACGGAGTTCGATCTCGAGCCGCTGGAGGAGACGAGCGTTGCCGGTATGGGGGCGGTGAACCCGGTCCGGCTCAAACGCCGCGCTGCGGCCCGCACCGCCAGCGCAGGCGCCGGCGGGAGTGAGGGCGCCGGCGGGGGCGACGGCGCGAACGAAAACGATAGTTAAAGTAAGGCTAAAGGCCTAAAATCGTGTAGATTCCGTACCTAACGGAGCAAAATGTGCGGGGCGTCATAGCAAGGCGACGTCAAAATTTCGCGCTATGCCATACCATAGCCTTGTGACCCGAGTTTTATTAGCAGAAGATGACCCAGCCATTGCCGAGCCTTTGGCAAGGGCGCTTACCCGCGAGGGGTATGACGTCTCCGTGCACGGTACGGGGCGCGGCGCCATCGAAGAGGCGGCCAGCGCGGACCTCGTCGTCCTGGATCTCGGCCTGCCTGACATGGACGGCCTTGACGTCGCCCGTTGGATCCGGAACCAGGGCCTGTCCACGCCGATCCTGGTGCTCACGGCACGCGCGGACGAAGTGGACCTCGTCGTCGGACTCGACGCCGGAGCCGACGACTACGTTACGAAACCGTTCCGCCTCGCTGAGCTGCTTGCCCGGGTGCGTGCGCTGCTGCGCCGCGCTGGCGGGGAGGAGAGCGCGACGGGAGACCTGAGCGCTCAGGACGTCCGGCTCGACGTCGACGCGCACCGCGCGTTCCAAGGCGAGCGGGAACTGCAGCTCACGGCCAAGGAGTTCGAGCTGCTCAAGGTACTCATCCGGGATGCGGGCTCAGTGGTCTCCCGGGACGTGCTCATGCGAGAGGTCTGGGCGGCCGATCCCACGGGGTCGACGAAGACCCTGGATATGCACGTCTCCTGGCTCCGCCGCAAACTCGGTGACGACGCCGGATCTCCGCGTTACATCTCCACCGTTCGGGGCATGGGCTTCAGGTTCGAGACCGGCGAGTACTAGCCTTGCGCAGCCGAGTTCTCACGGCAACGATCACCGCAGTAGCTGTGGCCGTGTTGCTGCTCGGCCTGCCCATGGGGATTTTCGGGGCCCTCATGGTGCAAGACGGAATCGCCTCCAACTTAGAGATTCGCACCAAATCGATCGCCCTTGCCGTCGACTCCCGGCTCGCGATGGGGTTGGAAGTCGATGAGGACTCCCTTGATCGATGGGTGTGGGAAGATCCGGACCTACCGCTGCATATTGTTGTGGTCACGCAATATGGAGTGGTGACGGCTGGGCCGCCCGTGCCGGACGATCCGAAGAAGGTGTTCCAGGCGATCCAACCCTCCTCGGCCACCGGCGCAGAGGTGCGCGTGACGATCCCCTCCAGCGTGCTGTTCTGGCGCGGGGCGCAAGTGGTCATCCTCGTCATCATCGCCTCGGTCGTCGCGTTCGGGGTCGCTGCCTTCGTCGCGAGCCGCCAGGCCCGGCGCCTCGCTGCTCCGCTGATCTACCTCGCGGCGAGTGCCGAACAGCTCGGGGCCGGGCAGGTGCGCCCGCAACAACTCGATTCCGGCGTGGAGGAGATCGATCTCGTCGCTGCGGAACTCACCCGCTCCTCGGAACGCATGGCCGCGCGGTTAGCCTCCGAGCGGGAATTCGCTGCGAACGCCTCACACCAACTGCGCACCCCGTTGACCGCGTTGTCGATGCGGTTGGAAGAGATCCAGCTCATCACCACCGATCCTCACATCGAGGAGGAAGCCTCAGCCAGCCTTGATCAGATCGAGCGCCTTGTCGGAGTGGTCGATGACTTGCTCAAGTCCTCTCGCAAAACCGATGGCGGGAGCACCGAGGCGGTGGTGCTCAAGGAGATCTTCGAACAACAGGCCACGGAGTGGGAGCCGAGTTTCCAGCGGGCGGAGCGGGAACTGGAATTCACCGATCCGGGCGCCACAGAAGTACTCGCAACCCCCGGCGCGCTCAGCCAGGTCATCGCGACCTTACTGGAGAATTCCCTGAAATACGGCGCCGGGCGCACCACCGTTCAGGTTCGTGATCCCAAGCTCGGCGGCGATGCCGGAGTCGTGATTGAGGTGACCGATGAAGGCGAGGGGATCAACGACGACATCGCCCCCTACATCTTCGAGCGGCACGTCACCGGGGGCGGCGGCACGGGGCTGGGCCTCGCCGTGGCCCGCGACCTCATCGCTGCCGACGGTGGGCGGTTGGAACTCGCCCAACGCACCCCGGCGACCTTCGCGATCTTCCTGTCCGCGGTGCCGCCTCGGCTCGACCCCGATGCCGTACTCCCGCCGGGCTCGATGGTCGTCGTCGGCCGCCGCCGACGGCGCCGATAAATGAGAAACCTCTCACGAACCTTTCCTTCTCGGTAAAGGCTGGTGAACTGGGTACTGATGAGACAAAAGGGATGGCTGGCAGTGCCTGTTGCCCTCGCGGTGCTCGTGGGGGCGTGGTTCGGCGTGGAAGCGCTCGTGGACACCGATGCGCCTGACCTGGGCCCCGCCGTCGTCATCTCGCCCGGGCCCGTCCCGGACGATACG
>JAJYRV010000288.1 GCA_021793935.1 Actinomycetes bacterium
AGGTGCAACGCTCTGAGCTGCGCATCGACCTCGGCGAAGTGGAGGTGAGCGCGTGGCTCGTGGAGCCCGTCGACGCCCCGCCCGGGCCGGGAGTCGTGTTCATCCACGGGGCCGGGACGGTCGGGCCGAACGCGTTCAAGGAGCAGGTGACGGCGCTCGCCTCTGCTGGCATCCGCGCGATCGTGCCCGCCAAGCGGATGGACACGTATTCCACTCGCGAACGTGACTACGCGGCGATGGCCGAGGACTACCTGCGATCCTGGGAAGCGATGCACAACCTGCCGGGGGTCGACCCCGACCAAGTCGGCTTCTACGGTGAGAGCGAAGGTGCGTGGATCGCCCCGATCGCCGCGACGAAGCAGCCGGAGGTGGACTTCGTCATCCTCGCTTCCGCCCCCGTCGTCTCCCCGCGGGAACAGGCCGCATACGCGACCGCAAACTACCTCTACAACACGAACGTCCCGCGCGGGATGTTCCGCGCAATCCCCCGTGCCCTCGGTGCGAAGATCCCCGGCGGCGGATTTGAGTACGTGGACTTCGACGTCCGCCCCTACCTCGAGGAACTCGACCAGCCTGTGTTCATGGCCTACGGCACCGCCGACGCCTCCATGCCCATCGTCCAGGGTGCCCAGATCGTGCGCGAGCACATGTCCGCCCGCGGTAACGACGCCCTCACCGTGCGATATTTCGAAGGCGCCGACCACGGCCTGCACGTCAACGGCGACCTCGCCCCCGGCTTCACGCGGGCACTGAGCGAGTGGGTGTGGGGCCTGCCCGAGACGGCCCACCCCGAGGTCCCCGTCGCGGGCGCCCAACCTACCCAACGTTTCCTTGCCGAACCCGTCCCCGAACCCCGGTGGTATGCATCGGGCGACCTCCTCATCTACTCCGCCCTCGTCGTCGTGCTCCTCAGCCTCGCCGGAGTGCTGCTGTGCACTTGGGCGGCGATCCGCAAACGCGAATGGGGGGCGGTGCCCCGCTACGCGATCGCGACGGTGCTCGCCGCCTTCGCCGTCGTCGCGGTGTTCATCGGTTACGTCGGCCAAGTGGCGAACCTCGCCGTCAACTACCGACTCAACGACCCGCTCGTGCTCGGCGGGTGGGCGCTCGTGCACGTGACGGGGCTGTTCGCCGTCGTCGTCGCGGTGCTCTCCATCCGCCGTTCCTACCTCGCGCGTAAACGCGGACAAACCCTCAGCCGTGCCACCCGGGCCGGCGCGTGGTCCTGCCATTTGGGAGCCCTCGCGATGCTCATCATCGCCGCGTATTGGGGAGTGTTCCCCGGGGCGGGGTGAATGCACGTGCCGGGAATGGGGGTATAGTCGTTCCCATGCGGTTTGCGCTCCTCCTCCTTCGCTGCCGCGGCGAGGCCCATTAAACAGGCCGGATCCTCGTCGCGGAGTTTCTAGTGCCCGGCCCGGCACACAACTCACTCAACGCGAAGGATTCCCCACATGAACCGCCCGATGCCGGTAGCGAAATACCGCCCGTTCCACGAGACGAACCCCGTTCATCTGCCCGACCGCACCTGGCCGGATAAGCACATCACCGCCCCGCCCCGGTGGCTCTCCACCGACCTGCGCGATGGCAACCAGGCGCTCATCGAACCGATGGATCCGGCCCGCAAACGGGAAATGTTCGACCTCCTCGTGCAGATGGGATACAAGGAGATCGAAGTCGGTTTCCCCGCCGCGTCGCAAACAGATTTCGACTTCGTGCGTTCCATCATCGAGGAGGACGCCGTTCCCGATGACGTCGTCATCTCCGTGCTCACCCAGGCCCGGGGCGACCTCATCGAACGCACCGTGAGCTCCCTCGTCGGCGCCAACCGCGCGACCGTGCACATGTACAACGCCACCGCCCCGGTGTTCCGCAACGTCGTCTTCCGAGGTGACAAGGCCGCGACGATCGAACTCGCGACCCGCGGTACCCAGGCGGTCATGGACTTCGCGGAGAAGATCCTCGACGACGACACGATCTTCGGATACCAATACTCGCCGGAGATCTTCACCGACACGGAGCTGCCCTTCGCCCTGGAGGTGTGTGAAGCGGTGATGGACATCTGGCAGCCGGATGCCGCGCGGGAGATCATCCTCAACCTTCCCGCCACCGTCGAACGTTCCACCCCGAACGTGTACGCCGACATGATCGAGTGGATGAGCCGCCGCCTCACCCGCCGGGAGAACGTGGTGCTCTCGGTGCACCCCCACAACGACCGGGGTAGCGCCGTCGCCGCGGCGGAACTCGCCGTGATGGCGGGGGCCGACCGCGTGGAGGGCTGCCTGTTCGGGCAGGGGGAGCGGACCGGGAACGTCGACCTGCTCACCCTTGGCATGAACCTGTACTCCCAAGGGGTCGATCCGGGCATCGACTTCTCCGACATCGACCACATCCGCCGCACCGTCGAGCACTGCACCCAGATGGACGTGCACCCGCGCCACCCCTATGGCGGGGACCTGGTGTACACCGCCTTCTCCGGCTCCCACCAGGACGCGATCAAGAAGGGCTTCGACGAACGTGCCCGGCAGGTTAAGCAAGCCGGCGGCGACGAAACTGCCGTGCCCTGGGACGTGCCCTACCTGCCCGTCGACCCCGCCGACGTCGGTCGCACCTACGAAGCAGTCATCCGCGTGAACTCCCAATCGGGCAAGGGGGGAGTGGCCTACCTGCTGTCCTCCACCCGCCACCTCGACCTGCCCCGCCGCCTGCAGATCGAGTTCTCCACCGCCGTGCAGAACCGCTCCGAGCTCAGCGGCGGGGAGATGACGGCCGAGCAGATCTGGGAGATCTTCGTTGACGAATACCTGCCGGCCGCCGTCGTCGGCAACGGCCTGCAATCCTGGGGCCGGTTCTCACTCGGGGCGACCAAGGTGAAATCCTCCGGGGACGGCGGCGACGATAAGCTCACCGCCACCATCACCGACAACGGCGAGGCGCACGAGCTCGTCGGCACCGGCAACGGGCCGGTGGCCGCCTTCGTTGAGATCCTGGCCCAACGCGGGCTGCAGGTCGCCGTACTCGACTACGCCGAACACGCGCTATCCGAAGGGGGCGATGCCTCCGCGGTCGCCTACGTGGAGTGTGAGATCAACGACGAGGTCATCTGGGGAGTGGGCATCGACCCCTCGATCACGACCGCCACCCTCAAGGCGATCATCTCCGCAGCGAACCGGGCGGTACGAGCCTAAGCAGCCAGGGCACCCTCGAGCAGGCGCAACGCATGACCGACCGTCTGTTCAACGACCTGCTCGGGGTCGCCGTCGAAATGAAACTCGGACGAGGCAACCCCACTCCCCGAGGCGACGGCGATGAAGACGGTCCCGGCGGGCCGGTCATCCTGGCCCGCCGGGCCGCCCGCGCCCGTGACGGCGACGGCGATCGTCGCCTTGAACATCTCCCGCACTGCGCGGGACATCTCCTCCGCCGCGCTCGCGCACACGACCGGGCCAGGTGCGACCCGCAGCAGGTCGTGCTTGACGTCGCTGCCGTAGGCCACGATCCCACCGCCGAACCAGTCCGCCGCGCCCGGGGCAGCTCCCAGGGCCGAGGCGATCGCCCCGCTCGTGAGGGATTCAGCCACGGCGATCCGGGCGCCGGCCTCCTGCGCCGAATCGGCGATGCG
>JAJYRV010000289.1 GCA_021793935.1 Actinomycetes bacterium
CCCACGCTCAACCGGCGTGTTTCCCCCGCCCCACAAAAAACTCCGAAGAGCCCCATTAGCCCTCATTGAAGTGGGTGCAGCCGCAGGTCTGTGCCTGTTGCCGGATCGCTACTCCTATCGATACACCGGCGGCGCCGCGCTTGATCCCGTTGCCGGGCGCTCGCCGGTCGTACTCACCGCTGAGCTTGGTGCAGGAGTATCCGTGCCATCGCAACTTCCGCAGATCGCCTGGCGGGCCGGAATCGATCTCGCACCGATTGACGTGACTGACCCCGAGTCATGTTCGTGGCTGGAGACGTTGATCTGGCCGGAGCATCAGGAGCGACGGGAGCGACTCCACGATGCGCTGGGGGTTGCGAAGCAGAACCCACCGCGCATTGTTTCTGGTGACCTCCTAGACGAGCTCCCTCGGCTCGCCGCCGAGGCACCAGCTGATGCGACGCTCGTCATCTTTCACAGCGCCGTCCTCGCTTATCTAGAACCAGAGGATCGGGCAAGGTTCACCGATCTTGTTCGCCGGCTTCCCGGGCGTTGGATCAGCAACGAAGGCCACGGCGTGACGAACCAGTTGCCGCTGCCGTTCCAGCCGGCGCGGGCCTCCAGCCGGTTCATCCTCGCGGTAGACGGAGAGCCCCGTGCTCTCACCGACCCTCATGGGCAGGCGATCACGGGGCTCCGAGTTAGTTGAACGGATGCGGTTCGCGACCCCGCCGGTCTCGGATGCCGACGGCGATTCCCACTCCGAGGAGGAGGATTCCAAGCCCGATCGCGATCGCGGTCAACCACAGTTCGGGGGCGATCGCCTCTGGGAAGAACGCGCGTTGGGTGATCCAGGCGCAGAAAGCGAGGAACAGCGTTCCCCACACGATCGGGCCCGTACGCGGGCGCGTCCGGTCGGGCCGGGCCGCGACGACGTCGGGTTCGATATGTGGTTCCGGTTCGCCGGTTCCGTAGTGATCGGGAGTTTCAGTCATGATCGTTCTCCAAAGTAGGTAGCGAATTATTCGACGGTGATGGTTCCGGCGAGCAACCGCGCATGGACGTGCAGGGTCGAGCCAGGGGCGTGCTCATTCACCGTAAAGGTGCGGCGGTTGAAAATTCCGGAGTGGTCGCGCCAGTCGAAGTCCCGGGATTCGATACTGCCAGCGAGTACATCCATCGTGATTTCGGTGGGACGGTTCGCCGGAACCTGCAAAATGATGTCGCCCGCGACCTGAGTGACTTCCACCTGCGTTTGGCTGGTATCGGCGTCGTACACGCTGAGGTCGACGGTCGTATCGCCGATGAGGGCGAATGCAGCGGGACTGGCCTCGGTAACGGTGTTGTTCCCGAAGGCATGGTACGTCGTTCCCCACGGCAGAACCGCGGTGACCATCAGCGCGAGCACGCCAAGGAAGCCGAGGAACCCGATTCCGCCGGTCGTTTTACCGCGGATACCAGCAATGATCATCGAGATCGCCACGACTCCCGTTCCTGCCACGAGGGCCGATACGAGCGCGGCACCGGAGGCAGAAGGGAGAGAGGTGGTCGCACTCATCCCGGCGTTGTTCACCAACAGTGCCGTCACACCCGCAGCGATGAGGGCGAGGGCGACGGTAATGAGTGCGTGCGCGCGGCCCAGCCGGAGGCGTTCGTGCCGGCTCGCGTACTCCGCGCTCCACGAGTTTGCTCGCTCAGACATCGTTTGCCCCCACTCGTTGACGGTCTCAGAAAAATTCTGTTGGGTCTCGTCGCCATGCGCCGCCTGCGCACCCACGTTCGGCTGCTCGCTAGGCGCGGACGAGGGCCGCGGCGGGGTGGGCCGAGGTGGTCTCCCGCCTTGTGACTTTCCGTGCTGCAAGATCGCCAGGTGCACGAGGTAGGCCACCCCGCCGCACACGACGATCCAGAAGATCCACGAGAACGTGACGTTCACCCAACCGGGTACGCCGAATACGTTCCAGACGTCCCAGCGCAGCACGCCGAAGGTGCCTCCGGTGAAGATCCCGGCGATGAGCCAGACCGCGATGAACACGGTCGCGATGATCACGCCGGGTGTTGCTCGCCCCCGCACCATCTCCTCAAAGTGAATCCGCCCGGCAGCATCGGGCAGGAACAGCCAGCCGACGAGGTAAAGAAGAATCCCGGGACCGCCGATCAGAGCGAGGACGACGAAGACGCCCCGCACGATGAGCGGGTCGATACCCGCCTTGTTCGCGATTCCGCTCGCGACGCCGGCGAACCAGCGGTCGCTATCGTTGCGGCGGATATCCAGGCTTCGAATCCAGGGAAAGAATCCGCTGGCCTGAGTGCGCGGCGGCTCCTGCGGCGCGCCGGCGGATTCTCCGCGGGGCTCATTGCTGCCAGGTCCATGAAAATCTGATCCAGTGCTCATGGTTCCACTTTGGGGGATCGACGCGGCACAGCGCTATGGGGGTTTGCCCTGAATGAACCCTGAATCTCGCTAGGGGAGGCCCTGAAGAGGGGGCGGGGATGCTTGGATAGAGGTATGGATACCCGCCCACCCCTCGTACGTTCACGAGAGGACCGCATCGTCGCGGGAGTGTGCGCGGGCGTCGCAGATCATTTGCAAGTGCCCGTGAAATGGGTCCGGATCGGGTTCGCGGCAGGATCCCTCCTCGCCGGAGCTGGGATCATGCTGTACATATTCCTGCTCCTCACCGTCCCCGAGGGCGGAGAATCACCTGACGCGCCGCCACTCCGGCGGGTCTTCACCCCGCCGAACCCCTTCACAGGCTCGGCAACTGCCCACGAACCGAGAGCCCGCGGAGAGGCGGCTGCGGCGCCCGAAAAGGCGACCGGCCCCTCCCGACCCCGCCCGCCGCGGCTGCCGGTGGCCGAGATCCTCCTCGGCGGAAGTTTCCTCCTCGCCGGGCTTTCATTGCTCCTCGTGCAACTGGGCATACAACTGCGCCTGCAAGTGATTCTGCCTGGCCTTGCGGTGCTCGTCGGCGTCGGAATGACCTGGTGGCTCATCGCCGACCGTGATCGCCCCGAGCGGCACCCCCTGCCCCGAATCCTCGGCGCGCTCGCGTTGGTCGCCGTCGGGGTGATCATGTTTTTTATCACCGCGCAGGAACCGACGGTGCTCTCGGTGATCGGCGCGGCGCTCGCCGTGCTCGCGGGGGTCGCGCTCGCGATCGCTCCCTGGTTGCTACGGATCAACCGGGAACTCGGCGCGGAGCGGGCGGCGCGGGCGCGGGAGGCGGAGCGGGCGGAGATCGCCGCGCATCTGCATGATTCGGTGCTGCAAACCCTCGCGCTCATTCAGCAACGCTCGGAGCCCGGGACCGAAGTGGCACGGCTCGCCCGCGGGCAGGAACGCGAACTACGCGATTGGCTGTTCCGCGCGGCGGATGGCGCGCGGCCAGAAGAGCGGAACACCGCCGCGGCCGAACTCACCGAGCACGCATCGGCGTTGGAAGCAACGCACGCGGTGAGGTTCGAAGTCGTCGTCGTCGGCGAGCGGGTGGTCGGCCCGGAGGAACTCCTCGCCGCCGCCCGGGAGGCGATGCAGAATGCCGCCCGGCATGCGGGTGGGGAAGTGACCGTCTACCTCGAGACGACGCCCGAGCTTATGCGCGCCGAGATCAACGATCGAGGTCCAGGTTTC